>CATPCA010000064.1 GCA_955652545.1 Candidatus Dormiibacterota bacterium | reverse complement strand
TGACCACGGTGATCCCCTTCGCGTCGCCGTGCTACCGCTGCCGGTACCCGGCGCCGCCTCCACCCGAGGAGGCGCCGTCGTGCGCCGAGGCTGGCGTGCTCGGTGTGCTGCCCGGCATCGTCGGCATCCTTCAGGCCACCGAGGTGGTGAAGTTGATCATCGGCATCGGCGAGACGCTGGCCGGCCGCCTGCTCTTCATCGATGCGCTCGACATGCACTTCCGCGAGTACCGCGTGCCGCGCGATCCCAACTGCCCGGTGTGCGGCGAGAATCCCACGATCACCGAGCCGATCGACTACGAGGGCTTCTGCATGATGCCCGCCGGCGTCGCCACCGAGGCGGTCCCGGTCGGCGCCTGACCTCACGGTCACGACGGGGCCGCCGAATATGATCGGCGCGCCATGAGTGAGATCGAGCTCGTTAACGTCGAGCACGGCGAGCTCGACGCTTTCGTTGCGACGATGCGGCGGCTGTTCGGCCAGCCGCTCAACCCCGGCCATGTGCACGTCAAGGACATCCTTGACAAGTCGACGCTCGCGCGCATCGATGGCGTCGACGTCGGCACAGCCGCGGTGATGGACCTGCAACTGACGGTCCCCGGAGGCGCCCAGGTCAAGATGGATGGCGTCACCGCCGTGGTCGTCTCCCCGGTTGCCCGCCGGCGCGGGGTACTGCGGGCGATGATGGACCGGCTCCTCGCCGACGCTCACGATCGCGGCACCGCCGTCCTCGGCCTGGGCGCGACGGAAAGCTCGATTTACCGCCGCTTCGGGTATGGCGTCGCCAGCTATGCCGGCCGCATGGAGATCGAGACCGCGCATGCGGCCTTCCGCGTGCCATTCACGGATCCGGGAAGGCTGCGCGCCGTCGCCCTGGAGGACGCGCTGCCGATCTGGATGGATGTGGACATTCGTCAGACGCAGCGCGTCGGCGGGATCACTCGCCCGCAGGCGGTCTGGCGCCGCCTCCTCATCACCCCGGACCCGCAAGCGAACGACATGGGCATCGTGCAGGTGGTCGTGCACGAGGACGCCCGCGGGGCGGTCGACGGTTTCGTCAACTACCGTCAGGAGATCCGCTGGCGCGATGACCTCGCCGACGGCCTCGTGCATGTGCTGCAGTTCGGCGCGCTCAATCGCACCGCGCACCTGGCCCTCTGGCAGCACCTTCTCAACCTTGACCTCTGTGAGCACCTCGAGACCGATCGGTACTGGCTCGACGATCCCATCCAGCACCTGCTGCGTGATCCGCGGCGGCTGCGCGTGGTGCCCAACGACGACCTCCATCTCCGCGTCGTTGACGTGGTCGCCATGCTGCAAGCGCGCCGTTACTCGCGCGAGGACACGATCGTCCTCGAGGTGCGCGACGACACCTGCCCCGACATCGCCGGCCGCTACTGCCTCGACGGCGGCATCGGCGGGGCTCAGGCCTCACGCACCGACGCTCCCGCCGACATGGTCATCGACGCGCCAGCGCTCGGGTCGATCATGCTTGGCGACGTCAGCGTCGCCGGGCTCTTCGCCGCCGGCCTGGTCGATGAGGTGACACGGGGAGCTGTGCGTCGCGCCAGCGCGATGTTCGCCTGGCAGCCCCGGCCGTGGCTCACCCACATGTTCTGATGATTGCCCCCCTTTAGACGGAGAGGGCCCCGTCGAGGAAGTGGCCGAGCGCCGACGTGTATGCCTGGGGCTGTTCGAGATTGACGAGGTGCGCCCCGCCGTCGAACGCGCGCAGCTCCGCACCGCGGATGGCTGCCGCCATCGCGCGTGACTCGGCGATCGGAACGATGACGTCGTCGGTTCCGCACACGACCAGGGTGGGCACGGTGATCTCCCCGAGCAGCGGGGTGCTGTCGGGCCGGCCGGCGATTGCCTCGATGGCGGCGATGACCCCGACATCGGTGCACATCCTGATGTGCCCGCGCACCGGGTCGGCGATGTGCGCCTCCTCGCGGCAACGACGGCAGAGCAGGCGCTCCGTCATCGGCTCGACGATGGCCTCGACGCCGCCGGCGCGGACGTCATCGGCCATCTTCATGCGCGCTGCGCGCGCGGGGCGGTCGTCGGCCGCGGCGCGCGTGTTGCTGAGAACCAGTGCGGTCACCCTGTCGCGCGAGGCACGCAGCAGGGCGAACGCCATGTACCCGCCCATGGAAAGGCCGCACACGGCGAATTCCGTGACGCCAATCCGGTCGAGCTCCTCGAGGAGGGTGACTGCGTAGCCGTCGATCGTCACCTGCCCCTCTGGCGGCGGCGACGCGCCACACCCCCAGAAATCGGGGCGCAGGCAGCGGTATCGGCCGCTCAGCGCGGCCACCTGCGTGTCCCACATCGAGGCTTCGAGCGGGAACGCGTGGAGCATGAGGAGCACCGGCCCTTCGCCGGTGTCGTGGAACACGGGAGCGGCCACCCTCTGCTTCAGCCCGGCGCGGACGCCGGTTCCACCACGGGGAAGTCGTCGAGGGTGGCCGGCAGGATGGTGGTGCGCGCGTGCTTCTCGACGTCGCGCAGCTTGAGGATCTCGCTCGGCGTGATCAGGGTGATCGCCACACCTGTGCGTCCGGCACGGGCGGTGCGGCCGACGCGGTGCAGGTACTCGTCGGGGGTGGTGGGCACGTCGTAGTTGATGACGTGTGAGATGTCGTCGATGTCGAGGCCGCGGGCGGCGACGTTGGTGGCGATGAGGTGCTTCACGTGGGTGGCGACGAACGCAGCCATGGCGGCGTTGCGTTCCTTCTGGGTGAGGTCGCCGTGCAGCAGACCGACGCTCTGGCCGCGCCGCTCGAGCTGCGCCTGGAGCAGGTCGGCGGTTCGCTTGGTCTCGACGAAGATCAGCGACATCACCACGTCCGGCTGGTCGAGGATGCGCATCATCACGTCGACCTTGTCGGCCCACGTGGTCTGCACGTACAGCTGGCGAACGCCGGCGACGATCTCGGGGCGGGCGCTGATCGCCACCGTCACCGGCTCGCGCATGTGGCGCATCGCCAAGCGCCGGACCCACTCCGGCATGGTGGCGCTGAACAGCATCGTCTGACGGTCGGTGGGGCACTGGCGCAGGATCTTCTCGACGTCGGGTGCGAAGCCCATGTCGAGCATCCGGTCGGCCTCGTCGAGGACCGCGAATCGCACTCTCTCGAGGCTCAGGGAACGGCGCTGGATGTGGTCGCCGAGCCGCCCCGGCGTGGCCACGACGATGTGGGCGCCGGCCCGGAGTTCGTCGAGCTGCCGCGCCATCGAGTCGCCGCCGTAGATGGCCACCGATTTGATGCCGTGACGCGCAGCCAGCGCGGTGATCTCCTCCTCGACCTGGACGGCAAGCTCGCGCGTCGGGCAGAGGACCAGAGCCTGCACCGGACCCTTGCGCGGGTCGAGCTGCTCGATGATGGGGATGCCGAACGCCGCGGTCTTGCCGCTGCCGGTGTGGGCCTGACCGATGACGTCGCGACCCTGCAATGCCAGGGGAATGGCGCCCGCCTGGATGGGCGTCGCGACAGTGAAACCCATCTCGCTGACCGTCGTCAGCATGGCAGCGCTGAGCCCCAGCCGATCGAAGGGAGCGGACTGCTGAACCGGTTCTGTCGCGGCCTCGTCGTCCACGCTTGCTGAGGCGGGGCGGGGCCTTGCGACCTGCGGTCTGTGCGACCGCGCACGAAAAGATGAACGCAAGACAACGTCAAGTGTAGCCGACGATCGCTGTCCGCCGACGCCGGCCGTCGATCCCTAAGATCGATCCGATGGCCGACGTCCTCTGCACGCTGCCCCTGCCCTCTCCGTTTGACGAGCTGGTGCGACCCCGGGCATCGGTCGCCGTCGTCGGGCAGATCCTGCCCACCGCCGAGCTTGCCGCCCGCCTCCAGGCCAACCCGGTCGATGTCCTCTGCCCACAACTGCGCGACCCGATCACAGTGGATCTCATCGACGCCGGCCTGCCGCGACTGCGCTGCGTCGCGCTCTACGCAGTGGGCTACAACAACGTCGACGTGCCCGCGGCCACAGCGCGCGGCGTTGCCGTCACCAACACCCCGGGAGTGCTGACCAACGCCACCGCCGACTGCGCGGTGGGACTGATGCTGGCCGCGGCCCGCCGCCTCTGCGAAGGGGACCGCGCCATGCGAGCCGGTGAGTTCACCGGGTGGGCGCCCGACTACATGCTGGGACTGGAGCTCGACGGCGCCGTGCTCGGCGTCGTGGGGTACGGGCGCATCGGCCAGGCCGTCGCACGTCGCGCGCTCGCGTTCGGCATGCGGGTGGTGTATGCCACGGACATCGAGGTGACGATCGAGGAGGACCTGCGCAGCAGGGCAACGGAGATCCCTCTGGAGCAACTTCTCTCGTCTGCCGACGTCATCTCGCTGCACGTTCCGCTCACCGAGACGACGCATCACCTCATCAACGAGACCTCGCTGCAGACGATGAAGTCGACCGCTGTGCTGGTCAACACCTCGCGCGGCCCGGTCATCGACGAGCCCGCGCTGGTGCGCGCACTACGCGAGGGGTGGATCGCCGGCGCCGGCCTCGACGTGTACGAGAACGAGCCCGAGCTGGCCCCCGGGCTTCGCGAATGTGCCAACGCGGTGCTGTCGCCACACTTGGGCAGCGCCACCACCAAGACACGCGCGGCGATGGCGGAGCTCACCGCGCAGAACACCATCGCCGCGCTCGGCGGTCGCATGCCCCCCAACTGCGTGAACCCGGAGGTGTGGCAGGCGGGCGCGCCACCGCCTGTCCGATGCGGCCCATGCCGATGATGCCGAGGCGCTTTCCGCCGATGCGATGGCCGAGCATCCAGGTCGGCGACCAGCCCGGCCAGTTCTTGCCTTCGGTGAGGATCGAGGTGCCTTCGACCAAGCGGCGCGGCACCGCGAGGATCAGTGCCATG
>CATPCA010000063.1 GCA_955652545.1 Candidatus Dormiibacterota bacterium | reverse complement strand
TGTCTGATCAGTCGCGACCGCTCGCGGCCGCGGACGCGTGGGTCAGGCGGGGGAGGATGCCTCCGACAGTATGGCCGAGCGCCACACCGCAACCGCCGCGAGGGCAACCATTCGCGATGCCGACCGCGCCCTGTTCCGGCTTGGTAGTAACCTCCCGTCGAGCTCGCGCGCTCGTCCCCATGCAGAAGCACACACGCCGCGTGGTCGCGCTTGGCGCCGCCGCGCTCATCGCCCTCGTTCTCAGCGGCTGCAGCCTGCAGCCCGACGTGGCGACGCGCATCCAGGCGCCGAGCCGCACCAGCCAGCCGGCGCCGCCGCTCGACGGCACCACCCTCAGCGGCAGCCACGTCGACCTCGCGTCGTTCCACGGTCACCCGGTCGTCGTCGATTTTTGGGCCTCGTGGTGCGGTCCGTGCCGGGGTCAGCAGCACGAGCTCAACGGGCTGGTCACGAAGTACGCAGCGCGCGGCGTTCGCTTCCTGGGCGTCGACATCCGCGACGACACCGCCAACGCCAGGGCCTACGTCCGGCAGTTCCACGTCGTCTACCCGAGCGTTTTCGATCCCGCGTCTGACGACGCCGCCACCTTCAACGTCGACGCGCCGCCGACCACCCTGGTGATCGACGGCACCGGCACCATCCGCCTGCGCGCGCTGGGCACGCTGGCCGACGTGCCCCCGACGCTCGACTCCCTGCTGGGCAGCGCTTGAGGATGGCCACGGCGCCGGCTCTTCGCAAGGCGACGCCGCGACCGGCTCCGCAACCACGCGGGCGAGGCCCGCGTGTGCGTTCGTTCGCCGGGCGCGTCTGGCACCAATACACGCGGATGCGCACTGCCATCTACATGCTCATCGGGGTCCTGGGCATCGTGCTGATCGGGACCTTCGTGCCCCAGCAGTTCAGCTCGGCGCAGGGCAAGGTCTCTGACTTCCTCGCCGGCCACGCCGCCCTCAACGACCTGGCCTCGCACCTGGGCCTGCCGCTGACATCGGTGTTCGTGTCGCCGCTCTTCTACATCCTTCTCGGCAGCATCTACATCGCGCTGCTGTCGTGTGTGCTGACGCGCGGGCGCGCGCTGATCGTGCGCACTGTTCGCGGCTACCCGCGCTCACCGCAGTACTGGGGCGAATGGGGGAGCTGGATGTTCCACACGTCGTTCTTCCTGCTGCTCGTCGCCGTCGTCTGGGGCAAGGCGACGGGCTTCGACGGCATCATGACCATCACCGAGGGGCAACGGATCGCCGAGACCCGAGCCAGCTTTGACACCCTCCAAGAGGGCATGCTCTTCGACGGCCACCACAGCGGCTACGAGGTGCAACTCAACAGGTTCGCCGCGCCCCTGCAGGCCAATGGCATGCCGGAGGACTTCGTCAGCAACGTCACCGTCTACGACGGCGGGAAGCCGGTGATGACCAAGGACGTCCGCGTCAACGACTTCCTCGGCTATGACAACGTCGACTTCTACCAGCAGGACTACGGCTGGGCGCCGCACGTCGTGGTCAAGAACCCCTCAGGAGAGGTGGTCAGCGACAACGCGGCGCAGCTGATCAGTGATGACAAGACGGCGTCGACCGGGGTGATCAAGGTGCCCGACTTCAACTACACGCTCCCCGGGCAGAGCAAGCCGACCCAGATCGGCGCCCGGCTGGTGCTGTACCCCGATGCGCAGGCGCTGCCCAGCGTGGGCACGGGCAACGCGCTCAACCTCACCTATGGACCGGGCAGTGCGGCCGCCAACAACCCCGTCCTCGAGGTGCAGCTGTTCGTCGGCGATCTGGGGCTGAACAGCGGCGCCTCGCAGGACGTTTTCAGCCTCGACACCACCGGGATGACGCCGTACTACCTGAACGCCGCCGCGTTCGCGCTGCCCCTCCACCAGTCGGTCACCCTGCAGCTGCCCGCGGCCAACAACGGTACCGCCGCGTTCACGATCGCCTTTCCGGACCTCAAGCAGTTCTCGCTCTTCCACGTCAAGAAGGACAGCGGAGTGCCGCTGGTGTACGCCACGTTCATCCTGACGATGACGGGCCTGCTCACCAAGCTCTATCTGCGACCATTCCTCGAGCGCCGCCGGCGGGCACGCAGGGCCACGTTCCTGCCGCGAGCCGTCGCGGCGACGCAGCCGGAGCCGCCACCACAGGCCAGGGTTCGAGAGGAGGTGTTGACCCGATGACCCCGACGCCGCTCTCTCTCAGCCTGTTCGGCATCGCCGTCGCCTTCTACGTCGCCGGCCTGGTGGGCTTCCTCGTGTATCTCCCGTTCCGCGACCGCCGCATCGCCAACACGGCCGTCGGGCTGGTCGCCCTGGGGTGGCCGTTTCACGTCGCCTCGATCATCACCCGCGCGCTCGAGGCCGGCCACTGGCCGCTGGGCAACATCTACGAGTACTCGACCGGCATCTCGTTCGTGGTCGCCACCACCTTCCTGGTGATCACCCTGCGCGCCGGACAGCGCCTCCTCGGCGTGCCGGCGATGATCGTGACGATCGCGTTGATGGCGGTGGCGTACATGCTGTACGTGCCACCGGGTGACCTGGTCCCGGCACTGCACAGCTACTGGCTGACCATCCATGTGACGTCGATGGCCACAGCCAGCGGGCTGCTGGTCTTCTCCAGCCTCTTCGCGATGTTCTTCCTGGTGCGCGAGTGGGCCGACGGGTACGCCCTGGCCACCGCCGGCCGTCCGTCGGGCCTGCGCGGCGTGTCGGCCGGCGCCGGCGGGGCCGCGGTGATGACCACAGCCGGCGGCGGTGGCGGTTTCACCCCAGGCCTGGCCAGCGCTTTTCGGCGTCTGCCCGCGGCGGCGACGCTCGACTCGTGGAGCTTCCGCTTCGTGATGATCGGCTTCCCCGTCTGGACCTTCGGGGTGATGATGGGCGCCGTCTGGGGCGAGCACGCGTGGGGACGCTACTGGGGCTGGGATCCGAAGGAGACCTTCAGCTTCATCGTCTGGGTGGTGTTCGCGATCTACCTGCACGCACGCGTGACGTACGGGTGGAAGGGCAGGCGCGCGGCGCTGATCACCGTCATCGGTTTCGTTGCGATCTTCGCCGACCTCTACGCCGTCAACCTGTGGATCGCCGGCCTGCACTCCTACGCCCGCGCCTAGGGGGCCCGACGCGTAGCGCAGACGTCGATCCACCCTGATCTCATGAGGGTGGCGATGAACAGGTCGACCCTCTTCGCGGGGTGCGAGCCCGAGGTCGCTGTCG
>CATPCA010000062.1 GCA_955652545.1 Candidatus Dormiibacterota bacterium | reverse complement strand
GTTGTAGGTTTCGTTGTTGGGGACCGCGACGACCAGGCGCGTTCCTCCGGCGGTGGCCACGGGGCCCGTCGGAGCATCTGCGCTGTGCACACCGGGAACGGAGCGCACGGTGGTGGCGGTTGCGTCGGCCGAGGACGCATCGGTCAGGACGATGACCGGGGTCAGCGCGCCAGCCGGGACGCCGCTCGCCTGCAGCGCGTGCCAGCCGTCGTACGCAGGTCCTGACGAGGCCAGCGAGTCCGCCTTGGCGGTGCCGACGGACAGGCTCAGGAAGGGGATGAACAGCGCGCCGAGGATGACGACCGCGACGCCGGTGGCGATCCAGCGGCGGTGCACGATCCCCCTCCCCCAGCGCAGCCAGAAGCGGCTGGCCGTGTTCTCGTGGCGGACGTGCGGCCAGTCCACACGTGGACCGATGGTGCTGAGGAACGCCGGCAGCAACGTCGTCGCCACTGCGACGGAGACGACCGGGATGAGCATGCCGCCGACACCGATGGAGCGGAGGAATGGCACCGGGATGACCACCAGCGCGAGCAGGCCGATGGCAACGGTGAGGCCACTGAACACCACCGCGCGCCCCGCGGTGACCATGGCGTTCTCGACTGCCTGGTGATTGGTGACTCCCTTGGCGCGCTCTTCACGCCAGCGCGTGACGATGAGCAGTGAGTAGTCGATGGCCACGCCCAACCCGACCAGTGCAACCAGGAACTCCACGATGAACGAGATGTCAGTGAGGTAGGTCAGCCCGAGGACGACGAGGAAGGTGGTGAGGATCGCGATCCCCGCGATCACCAGAGGCAGCAGCGCCAGAAAGGACGCGAAGACGAACACCAGGACCGCCAGCGCACCGACGCCGCCGATCAAGGTCTCGGCCAGCACGCCGGGTCCGCCGCTCTCGCCGGTGCTGTTTGCCAGGGCCTCCTCGCCCGACACTGAGGCCAGAGTTCCGGGCGGCGCGTCCTGCGCCAGCGCCTTTTGCAGCAGCGGAAGGGTCGGGTCGGTGAAGGCGGTGGGCAGAGGGATGAAGGCGTAGGCGAACGTGCTGCGCCCATCGGCCGGAACGAAGACGGAATCGCCGGTCTGCTGCTGACCGATCACCCGAGCTGTTGGGACCGCCTGAGCAACGGCGGCGAACGCCGCATCGGCCTGGGCGGGATCGACGCGCTGACCCGCCGGCGCCCTGATGGTGAGCAGGTAGGGCGCGACGTCGGCGGCCGTTCCGTATGTGTGCAGGACCCGACTGGCGGTCTCGTAGCCGGGCTGCCCAGGGAGCGAGAAGCTGGTGGACAGGCGACTGACGGAGGTGCTCACGCCGGCAACACCCGCGATGAACACCACCACCCACGCCAGGATGACGATCCGGCGATGCCTGAGGACGATCCCGGCGAGCTTACGCATGCTTGTTGATCTCCCGCGTCACCGCAGCTCCAGGTCGCAGATGCGCTGCGCCGCCTGGAGGTAGCGCTTGCGCGTGCCCTGCACGACGTCGGGCGGCAGCTCCGGGCCCGGCGGGGTCTTGTCCCACTTGAGCGTCTCGAGATAGTCGCGAACGAACTGCTTGTCCATCGACGTCACCGCCTCGCCCTCGCGCCACTCCGACATCTCCCAGAAGCGCGAGGAGTCCGGGGTGAAGATCTCGTCGATGAGGATCAGCTCGTCACCGATCATGCCGAACTCGAACTTGGTGTCCGCCAGGTAGATGCCGCGTTCCTCGCACTGGCGGGCGGCAAAGCCGTAGAGGTCGAGGGAGACGTCCTCGAGGTGGCGCGCGAGGTCCGGCCCGACCACCTCGCCGAGAGTGGCGCGGCTGATGTTGACGTCGTGTCCGGTGTCGTTCTTGGCTGCGGGAGTGAAGCGCGGGCGGTCGAGGCGGCCGGACTCCCGCAGCCCGGCGGGAAGCTCCTCGCCGGCGAGCGTGCCATCGCTGCGGTACTCCTTCCAGCCGCTGCCGGAGATGAAGCCGCGCACCACGCACTCGATGTCGATGCGGTCGGCGCGGCGGACGCGCATCGACCGTTGCAGCCAGTCGTCGCGCTCCGCGGCGGGGATGACCTCGGGGTCGTCGGGGAGCAGGTGGTTGGCGCTGATCATCTTGGTCTTGTCGAACCACCAGCGCGACATCTGGGTGAGCACGCGGCCCTTGTCGGGGATGGGCGTCGGCAGGACGACGTCGAACGCGCTGAGCCGGTCGGTGGCGACCATGAGCAGGGTGTCGTCGTCGAGCTCGAAGGTGTCGCGCACCTTGCCGCGTCGGAAGACTTTCAGGCCCTCGGCTTGCGCGCTGGTCATCACCGACATCAGAGTCGCCCTCCTCCCAAACCGGCTTCCACGGCCAGCTCCTGCGGCGCTGCCTGTGCCTCTGGCACCGCCTTCTGAGCAGTCGACAGGCCCAGGCTGTCAAAGGTGTCGTCGATGTGGTTCAGGAACGCCTGCACATCGAATGCGTGGGCGAGGATGTCAGCGCCAAGAGCGTCGCGGACCTCGGCGTCGCCCTCGACCAGGTCGCGGAAGCCGGCCTCGCCGTCGCGGGCGCGGCGGGCCAGTGCCTGGACGACGCGGTACGCGCGCTCGCGCGGCCAACCAGCCTCGACGATGAGTGCACCGAGAACGCGCTGCGAGAAGACGACACCACCGAAGGCGTCGACGTGCGCGCGCATGTTCTCGGGGCGGACGCGCAGACCGGTGACGACGCGTGTGGAGAGTCGCAGCGCGTAGGCGGTGAGCGCGCACGCGTCGGGGAGGATGACTCGCTCCGCGGAGCTGTGCGAGATGTCGCGCTCGTGCCAGAGGGCGACGTTGTCCAGCGCCGTCATGGCGTGACCGCGGAGCACGCGGGCGATGCCGCAGATGCGCTCGCAGAGGATGGGATTGCGCTTGTGGGGCATCGCCGAGGAGCCCTTCTGGCGCTCGCTGAACGGCTCCTCAGCCTCGTCGACCTCGGTGATCTGCAGCAGCCGGATGGTGGTGGCGAGGCGCTCGAGCACGGCGCCGAGGATGGCCATCGCGGACACGAACGAGGCGTGGCGATCGCGGGCGAGCACCTGGGTGGTGACCGGCGCGACCGCCAGCCCGAGGCCGCGGCAGACGTGCTCTTCGACCTTGGGCGACACCGACGTGTGCGTGCCCACGGCGCCGCTGATCTGGCCGACCGCGACTTCGGCGGCGGCCGCGTGGAGCCGCTCGCGCGAGCGGCGCACCTCGTCGTAGTGGTTGGCGAGCTTGATGCCGAGGGTCAACGGCTCGGCGTGCACTCCGTGGGTGCGACCCATCATCAGTGTGAGGCGGTGCTTCTCCGCTTGGCGGGCCAGGGCCTGCTCGAGCTCGCCGGCGTCCTTGTCGATGATCGCGGCGGCGTCGCGCAGCTGCGTGGCCAGGGCGGTGTCGACGATGTCCGACGACGTGAGCCCGAGGTGGATGAAGCGCCCCTCGTCACCGAGGGTCTCCTGGACGGCGGCGACGAACGCAGCGACGTCGTGGCCCTGCTCGGCTTCGAGCTGGTTGATGCGGTCGGCGTCGATGCGCGCCCGGCGCAGCGCGGGGAGCACTTCCTTGGGCACCCGGCCCAACTCCGCCCAGCCCTCGGAGGCCAGCAGCTCGATGTCCAGCCACCGCCGGAGCCGCGACTCGTCACTGAAGATCTCGGCGATCTCAACAGGCGTGTAGCGGGGAATCACGTGTTGTGATTCTACGAGCGGGCTCGAGTTGCTCGTTCTGCGTGAGGAGGGGGGCTCAGCTTTCCTCGGATACTGTGTGACACAATCCTCGCATGGCGCCAAATACGGTGAAGTTTCCGATTCGGCTGAAGGATGGGACGCTGCTCACCAAGAAGCTTCTGCGGGAGATTGTTGCGGAGGCTGAGGCTGGAGCTGAGCCGGG
>CATPCA010000061.1 GCA_955652545.1 Candidatus Dormiibacterota bacterium | reverse complement strand
CTGGTACACGACGCGTGCGGCCGGCGCCGTCTCCCTGGTGCTGCTCAGCATCGTGACTGCGCTCGGCCTGCTGACCGCTGCCCGCGCCGGGGGCGGCCGCTGGCCCCGCTTCATGACCGCCGCGCTGCACCGCGACCTGGCGTTGGTGGCCCTGGTGTTCCTGCTGTTGCACATCGTCACCGCGGCGGTGGACCCCTTCACCCATCTCGGCATCGCGTCAGTAGCGGTGCCCTTCGGCTCCTACTACCGCACCTTCTGGCTCGGCCTCGGCACCATCGCTTTCGAGTTGCTGCTGGCGGTCATCGCCACCAGCCTGCTGCGCGGAGTGGTGAGCGTGCGCGTCTGGCGGCTGGTGCACTGGACCAGCTACGCGCTGTGGCCGATCGCGGTCGTGCACGGTATTGGCACCGGCACCGACAGCTTCTCTCTGATCATGCTGGCGACGACCACCGCGTGCGTGGGGTTGGTCGCAGGGGCCGCTCTCTGGCGCCTCCGAACACCACAGCACCCGTTGACCGCAGAGAAGCGCGCCGGCGCTGCACTCGCGTCGACAGGGCATCTCCGATGAGCGTGCTCCTCGGCGGACCACCGGTGCAGCGCGGCGACGAGGTCCTCACCGATCACCAGCGTCGCTTCGGCGCCACACCACCGGGAGGCGCCCGACTCATCGACGAGCTCGAGCGCAGCGGACTGCGCGGCCGCGGTGGGGCTGGGTTCCCCGTCGCCGCCAAATGGCGCGCGGTTGCCGCCGGCAGGTCGCGGCGCCGAGTCGTCCTCGTCAACGGAGCCGAGGGCGAGCCGCTCAGCACCAAGGACAGGGTGCTGATGTGCGCGCGTCCTCACCTCGTGCTCGACGGGGCGGTGCTGGCGGCACGCACCGTCGGCGCCGACCAGGCGGTGCTGTACGTCGGTTCGGAGCACCGCAGCGCTCGTCGAGCGCTCGAGGATGCCCTGCGCGATCGCGGTGGCGCCGACGGGATCGGCGTGCGGGTGGTCATCGCGCCGCCGCGCTACGTCGCCGGTGACGAGAGTGCCGCCGTGCGCTGTGTGAACGACGGCATCGCCCTGCCAACTGCTGTCCCGCCGCGGCCGTTCGAAAGCGGTGTCGACGGACTGCCGACACTGGTCCAGAACGTCGAGACCCTGGCCCACGTCGGGCTCATCGCGAGGTACGGCGCACAGTGGTTCCGCGACTGCGGAACGGCGAACGCACCGGGGACGACCCTGCTGACCCTCAGCGGCGCGGTGGCGCGGCCCGGCGTGGTCGAGGTGCGCAGTGGAGTTCGACTCGGCGACGTGCTTGGTGATGCCGGCTTCGTCGCCGCCGACACGGCCGCGGTCCTCGTCGGCGGCTACTTCGGTGGCTGGATCGCCGGCGGCGTGGCGCCCACGGTGGCGGTGGACTCAGTGGCCCTGCGCGGCGCCGGGCATTCGCTCGGCTGCGGTGTGATCGCCGTGCTGTCGGAGACGGAGTGCGGCGTCGTGGCGACCGCGCGCATCATGGCGTTTCTCGCCGACCAGTCGGCACGGCAGTGCGGACCCTGCGTGTTCGGCCTGCGCGCTGTGGCGCAATGCTGGCACCGCGTGGCGCAACGCACCGTGACGTCGGACGACCTGGTGCGAATCGGTCGGTGGACCGACGAGCTGACCGGCCGCGGCGCCTGCCGCCATCCCGACGGCGCGGCCAACCTGGCACGGTCGGCGCTGCAGGTGTTCAGGGAGGAGTTCCTGCTCCACGCCGAACACCGGCGCTGTTCGCATCCCACCGCCGCCCTGCGGGTCGCGTCATGAACGAGCACCGCCTGACCATCGACCGCATCCGCTGTGACGGTCGTGGCATCTGTGCTGACCTGATTCCGGAGCTGATCCGACTCGACGACTGGGGATACCCGATCATCGAACCACGGCCCGTCGGCATCGAGCTGACCGAGCACGCCCGCCGGGCCGTGGCCAACTGCCCGATGCGAGCGCTGCGCCTGTCTCTCAGCAACATCACAGAGAACTGACAGAGCCAGCCTAGCGGCAGGGGTCAGTCTTGTTGGCAGGCATCCAACAACACTGATTCGAGGTCTTCACCATGAACACACCGTCGCGCACGCCGGGTGACCGCGATCGCGCGCTGCGCGCAGTCCGCCGGCTGCGCGTCGCCGCAGCGGTGATGGGCACCGCGGCTGTGGGCGCCTTCACCGGCCTCGCCGCCATCAGCCATGCGGCGACCACCGTCGCAAGCACATCGACCACCACGTCCACCGCGCAGACGGGAAGCAACACCGCGAGTACGACGACGCCGACCGCCGGCGCCTCACTCTCAACACCGACGACAGCCCCCACCGCTGCGCCGGCCACTGCCGCACCGGTCACTGTCAGTGGGGGATCGGGCGGGTGACAACCAACGCCGGCAGCACCCTGCCGCGGTTCGGGCTGGCGAGCACGACAGGCCGTGCGTTCGCCACCTCCTTGCACTTGGTTGTGACGCGGCCGGACCGTCTGCACGTCGCCAGCCAGGCCGTCGACAGGGTTGTCGCGGACGTCGACCGCACCTGCAGCCGGTTCCGTGTTGACAGCGAGATCATTCGTCTGCAGGCACATGCGGGCGGATG
>CATPCA010000060.1 GCA_955652545.1 Candidatus Dormiibacterota bacterium | reverse complement strand
GCGCTGGTGAACGGCATCGGCGGCTTCTCTCCGATCTTTCCGCTGGTGCTCTGCGCGGGATACGCGATGGGCGCGGAGTTCGGCTTCCTGTGCGGCGCAACGGCACTGCTCGTCTCAGCCCTGGTCACCGCCGGCGTGGGTCCGTGGCTGCCGTACGAGATGATCGCCGTGGGGTGGGTCGGTGCGGCCGCGGGACTGGCTGGGGCGCGACGGGCGGGACGCAGTCCGCAGCGTCGTGACGTCGTTGTCCTCGCGGTCGTCGGGGTGTTTGCCGGCTTCGGCTACGGCGCGGTGATGGACATCTGGGACTGGACGTTCTTCCGCGGCGCCGCCGACTTCGGCTACGTGCCCGGCCTCGGCGCCGCCGCAACCGCCGCGCGCTTCAGCCACTTCTACCTGGCGACGTCGCTGGTGTACGACGCGTTCCGCGCCGTCGGCAACGCGGTGCTGGTGCTCCTCCTCGGCGCCCCGGTGCTCGCTGCGTTGGTGCGACTGCGACGCCGCCACAGCGTGGTCATCGAGGAGACCGTCGCCGCGCCCGTCGCCGCGGCTGCCGCGGTGAGCTGACCACCCGGGCGACAGCTCAGGTGTTGCCCGTGGTGGCCGCGCGGAGGCCGAACAACGCGGTGGCAAGAGCGCCGTACAGCAGCAGCATGGTCTCGTTGCGCGCGGCGAACCGTTTCGCGTACAGCTCCGCCAGGGGGATGGGGATGACTGTCGCGGCGCCGTAGAAGAGGTGGATTCCCTCGGCCGGACGCTCACCGATCGCCAGCAGCACCAGGCCGATGACAGCCTGCAGCGCGGCCAGGGCGCCGCACAGCCGCACGAACACGCGCACCGTGGGAGCCATGTCCGGCCGGCGCCGCGCCACCAGCACCAGCAGCGCCCCCGCCGCCGCGACGATGACCACGGCGACGCCCAGGCGGGCGTGCAGGATCACCGAGTCACCAGGAGCAGCCCGCTGTCCTGCAGCACCCGTGCAATCGTCGCGCCGGCCTCGCTGATGTCGTCGCTGGTCCATTCAGGAAGAAGCAGGGCGAGATGACGGCCCAGTTGAGAGCGCAGCGCCCGCGCATCGTCGGGCAGCGCTGTCTCGGCCGGTTCACCATCCCCGATCGACCCGAAGTGCGCGTCGGCCGCGGCGGCGACCGTGTCGATGAGATGCCAGAGCACGTCGTCGTCGACGCTGTCGACCAGCTCGTCCCACGCCGGGAGTTCGAGCATCAGCTCGTTGCTGCCATCCCGCCCGTGCCGCGCTTCGATGAAGACCGCGTGCTGTCCCCAGCGCAGGTCCTGCGAGTGCACCAAGGGGATGCCGCGGCGATCGCCGAGCGCGCGGGCCACGCCGACGCGCTCGACGTCGAACGGGGCCAGCGCCGTCAGCACGCGCGTCAGCGGCCAGGGGCCACCGTCGGCGACCCCACGCAGCACCAGCGACACCGCGGTCTGTCCCGCACTGGGAATCTCGATACGTCGTCGCCGCTTCTCGCGCGTGCGAGCGCTCACGACGAGGGCGCGGACGGTGGCGTGCAGGCGGCGGCGTGCAGGCCCCCCGCGAGCGGTGGCAGCGAGCCGCCCACCGGCACGCTGAGGACGAAGTCGCCGAGGCGACCCCACACCAGGGTCGACGAGAGGTTGACCGGTGGGTACACGAGGATGGCGACACGGGAGTGGCCGGGGTCGAGGTGGACGCTGCAGTTGGTTCCCGGCTCCGAGTCCGCCACCAGCGCCAGCGGGAAGGTCGGGTGATAGAAATGGCGCAGCGGACCCGCCGAGGTGCCCGATGGCGCGTAGTCGCTGGCCATCTGCATGTCATTCAGCTGCGGGTCTGAGCTCACCTTGCCGTCGTCGCGCAGCCGCAGTGCCACCAGCGTGAAGTCGCCGAAGCCGTTCAGCTGCGACCACGTCGCCGCAGCGGCACCGACACGGCCGGCGATGACCGCAACGCTGTGGCGCTCGACCAGCATCACCTCGAGGCGGTCGGGGTTCTTGTAGATGCCACCGTCGGGGCTGGTGGAGACCGTCGCCGTCGCCAGCGCAGCGGGTGCGGTGCTCACCGGCAGGCCGAGGCCGCTGACGTCGAAGCTCGCCGTGCCGGACCCGCACGCCACCAGCGCGGTCGACAGCAGGGCTGTGGCGAGCAACGCGGCAGGGCGGGCCACCTCTCAATCGCGCTCCAGGACCCGGCGACTGGCAAGCAGCAGACCCACCAGCGCAACAACGGCGGCGGCGGTGATCGCCATGACGTCCACGACACCGTCGTAGGTGGCGGTGCCGCTGAGCACGCCGATGAAAGCCGAGTGCAGGTGGCTGAACGGGTCAGCTGACGCCACCACCGCGCGCCAACCGTCCGCGGGAACGCCGGTGAAGAGACCGCCCACGTAGAGCAGCGGCGCGAGCACGACGACCACGTCGAGCAGCACCTCCGCCGCGCTGGCAGCGGCGAGGGTGACGATGCAGCCGAGCACGTTGGTGACGACCAGGGTCGCGGCCAGGGCAACCAGGAGGACGCCGAATGACGCCGGTGTACCCGCGCCGGCCAGCGTTGCCGCGACGGCCACGGGCAGCAGCTGCGCAACGTCGACGGCGGCCGCCGCCAGCACCCAGCCGGCGAGCAGGCGCGCCCGCGATCCGGGCGTTACCGCCAGGCGTGTCAGGAACCCGTCGTCGCGGGCGCGGCTGACGCTGACCGCGGTGCCCACCGCCCCCACCATCGCCACGAGCACGGTCAGCAGCATCCCGGCCCAGAACGTGGGCGCGTGACCGGCCACGAGCACCAGAGCGAGGAGAAGGGGAAGCCCGGCTTTGATCGCCAGCGCCCGTGGGCGGCTGAGCACGATCGCCATCTCGCGCGCCGCGACGGTGCGCGGCATCAACCGGGCGCGCCACCCGGCAGACGGCAGCGCCCGGACCTCGCCGATCATGCCGGGTCCCGAAGCGGGTGGCCGGTCAGCTCACGGAAGCAGTCGCCGAGGTCGGGGCGGCGGAGGCGCAACTCCATCAACTTGCCGCCCGGCGCGTCGGCTGCGGCCACCAGCGCGGCGATGGCGCCGTCTGATTCGAAGCGCACCGTCGCCGTGACGCCGTCGATCGTCACGGCCACCACCCCGGGAACGTCGCGCAGCGCGGATCGACTGCCGCCACCTTCGATCATCAACTCGGCCACACGCCCCGCGGGCAGCCCAGCGAGCAGCTCGGGCGGGGGCGCGCATCGCACCACCGCTCCCTCGTCGAGGAAGGCAACGCGGTCGGCAACGGCTTCGACGAAGCCCGGGTCGTTGCTGGCGACCACGGTGGCATGCCCGTGCCGCGAACGCTGGGCGATCAGCGCCGCGAGCTGCGCGCAGCCGTCGGGGTCGAGCCCGGCGGTGGGCTCATCGAGCAGCGCGATGGCCGGCGTGTGCACGAGGGCGGCGGCGAGGGCGAGGCGCCGGCGCATGCCGAAGGAGTACGACGCCACCGCATCGTCGGCCGCGCCGGCGAGGCCGAGGCTGACCAGCACGCAATCGGTGCGCTCGCGCACCTCCTGCGCGTCGGCGACCCACTGCGCGCACCAGAAATGTGTCGCCTGGCGTCCGCTGAGGCCGCCGTCCTCGAGCGCGCCGTCGAGCGCGAGGCCGAGGTGGCGGCGCGCCGCAGCACCGTCGGCGCCGAACCAGCGCACCTCCCCGCGCTGCGGCCGCGACACCGTCGCCAGCACGCGCAACAGCGTGGTCTTGCCGCAGCCGTTGCGGCCCATCAGTGCTGTGGTCTGGCCCGCGTTCACCTCGAGGTCGACCGGTCCGACACCACGTCCGTTGCGGTAGCGACGCACCACGCCGCGCGCGCTGATCACTGCAACCGGCTGCGCCACTGCCGCGACCGACGGCTCCACGCGCTGGGCGATCGCGGTCACCGCACCAGGGCCTCGACGAGCGCGGTCACCTTGGCGGCCACCGCGGTCGGCTTGAAGGGCTTGAGGATCACGCCGGCCGCGCCAGCCTGCACGGCGCGAGCGCCGTCGCCGGCCGACCGGCTCTCGAGCATCGCGAACCAGCCGATACGTGGACGGACGCCGGATCCGCCGAGGCGTCGCATCGCGTCGATGCCATCGTCGTCAAGTGTCATGTCGACGAGCGCGATGTCGCACGACCGCAGCGCGTCGGCCAGGGCGGTCGTGGTCGATACCCGCTGTACTGCGTGGCCTTCACGGGTCAGCTTCTCGGAGAGGATGCGACCGATCATCGGCTCGTCCTCGGCGATGAGCACGGTGACGGTCATACCGGCGACGCCAGGCCCTGGTAGAGGCGCGGCCAGCCGGCGTCGTCGAGGTCGGCCACCGCGCACAGCGGACCGGCAAGCCCCGCAGCCTCGAGCAGCTCCAGCGCGTGCTGCGGATTGGACACGCGGCTGGCCACCAGCGAGTCACCGTCGATGTGCAGGTGCCAACCCTGGCGCTGCAGGCCGCCTGCGATCGACGAGATCAGCTCGAGGCGATGACGCAGCCGCGACCCGAGAGCGCCGAGCGCCGCCGGAACCGTGGTCTGCTCAGCCTCGACGTCGATGCCCTCGTCCTGGGCGCGGTCGAGCTCGTACAGGTGGCGCATCCATTGCGGCCAGGGCGGCTCGATGGCGGTGCGAAGTTCCTCGTGCGCCGACTGGAAGATCGGGATGCGCAGGGCCACGGCCCCGTGGGCGACTCTCACGGCTGGCCCGGACCCACCGCCGGTGTCGACGGGTTGGTGTTGGTGAGCTGCTGGTGAATGGTGATCTCGCCGTAGACAAGGTACGGCTGGCGCGAGTGCTCGCGGAGCACGCCCATCACCATCATCATCAGGCTCACGGTCACACCCAGCATCAGGGCGGCCCGCTGCGCCCCGCGGCTGCTGCCGCCCGGCTTGATATGGCCGCGCGACAGCGCGGTCGCATACGCCGTGACCGACCACAGTCCGAAGATCACCATCCCGATGAGCGCGGCCGCCTTGAACGGGATGAAGTTCCCGACCGGGTTGAGCAGGCCGCCCTGCCACCAGGGACGGTTGCCGGCCGCGGCGATCGCGTCTGCGTACGAGCCCGAGAACCACGCCGGTTGCACTGCCAGGAGCAGCATGAGGACCAGCGCGATCATCAGGAACAGCTGGCGTCGGGCGTGGGGAGCGCCGGATCGCACCATCCGCCGCCAGAAGAACAGCGACGCCAAGATGAAGATCATGCCGAGCAGGAAGATCTGCAGGAGGAAGACGTTGGAGAGATCCCCGAACATGAGCGTGTACCAGGCGCCGTACGCGTGCAGCTGGATCTCCTTGGCGTACGAGTAGCCCACCCACGGCTGCATCAGGCTCAGCGCCACCGCCCAGATCACACCCCACTGCGTCACCCACTCCCAGTGGAGGATCTCCGCGCGTCGCGATTCCGCCTCGAGGTGACCGGCGGCCATCGCGCCGATCGAGTGCAGCGGACGCATCGCCGGCGGCGCGTCCGGCTGCGGCTCGCGCGAATGGCGCGTCAGCCGCAGGTAGTTGAAGGCGCCGATCACCGCGATGACCGCACCGGCCCAGGCGATGTTGCCGATCGTGCGGTGGATGGTGAGGGGGAGCTGTGTGGGGTTGAGGACCTGGTTGAGGATGCTGGTGTCGCCGCCGTTGGGGGTGAGCATGAACGACGCCACCACGTCGATGAAGAACATCTGCCACCAGAGCGAGATGTTGAGCAGCACCAGCAGCGCCAGTCGCGTCCGCCGGTTGTCGCCCAGCCGGTCCCAGTTCGCGTAGAGGGTGTACAGCAGGACGATCTCGGAAAGGAAAAAGGCCGCCTCGAACACCAGCACCCAGAAGGCCACCTGCTGCAGCGCCGTCCAGAAGATCGCCCAGAGCCCGGTGAGCACGAAGAGGATGAAGAGGATGGCGATCGCGGAGCCGAAGCTGAAGAGGTAGGTCTGTGACCGCACCAGCATGTGGGCGAGCCGTCCCTGACGCT
>CATPCA010000059.1 GCA_955652545.1 Candidatus Dormiibacterota bacterium | reverse complement strand
GTGCCGTTCAGCCACGGTCTTCACGATGAACAGCCCGAGCCCGCTGCCGGGCACCTTGCGCTGCCGCTCGGCGACCGAGCGGAAGTACTTGTCGAAGAGGTGGCTGGCATCCTCGTTGGGGAAGCCCTGTCCCTGGTCGCTTACCGAGAAATGCGCACCCGACTCGTCGCCGAAAGCGCGCACCGTGATCGTCGAGCCCGGCGGGCCGTGCTTGACCGCGTTGCCGACCATGTTGGTCACCGCCAGCGTGAGCCGGCGCCGGTCCCCACGGATGGTGACCCCGTTGGCGAGGTCGGTCTCGATGACCGTGTCACGGAGCTTGGCCTCCATGCTGACGTGGTCGACCGCGCCCGTGACGATCTCGTCGATCGAGATGACCTCGAAGTTGAGCCGGTCGTCGGGATCCTCGAGGCGCGACACCTCGGCGATCGCGTTGACCATGCGGACCATCATCTCGGTGCTGGCCGTGATCCCCTCGATGGCGACCATCGCGGTCTCGGGGAGCTGTCCAAGCATTCCCGTGGAGAGCAGCTGTCCGTAGCTGTTGAGGATGGTCAGCGGCCGGCGCAGCTCGTGCATGGTGATGCTCATCGACGTGCCCCGGGCCGTGCTCGAGCTGGTCACCGAGTTGAGCCGGACGGCCAGCACCCCGGCCACGGAGTTGGCCAGCCGGCGGCCGACGCCGGCCAGCTCGTCCGCGGCGTTCTCGGTGAAGCTGAGCCGGGCGGGCTCGTCCACCTCCTCCGCAGCCACCACGAGTGTCGCCCGGCGCAGGGCGGCGAGCCGGCCGAGCGCGCCGTCGAGGCGGTGCTCGATGCCGGCGGGCTTCTCGCCGGAGAGGTCCGAGAAGGCGATCATCGGGCGGAGGTCGTCCGCGGTCAGGGCGACGAGGACGGCGTTGATGAACTGGCGGGGCCCGTGGTCCTCACCGTTCGACCGGCGGCTTTCCGCCTCGGCGTTGGCACGTCGCATCACGTCGGCGACCCGCTCGGCGTGGGTGGCCAGAAAGTCGCTCAGGGGACCGGTCATGGGCGTTCCGAGTGTATGGGCTGCAAGATCGATGCAGCCGGACCGTCAACGAGGCGTTGCGCCTCGTTTCAGGCCGGAGAAGACCGCGTGTGCCGGCCGGGACAGCCTCCCGCCTCAGGCGGCGGCTGGAATCAGCGTGTCGGCGGCAACGGACTCACCTGCAGCCACCTCCCCCAGCGATGGGGCGGCGACGGTGCGACGGCGATGGCGCATCCAGAGCATCGCACCCATGATTCCGAACGGGAGCATCTGGATGTCGACCAAGACAGACATGGCCGCGGCATGGCCGCTGGAGACGCCCGCGTGGACGAGCATGCCGACCAGGACACCCTCGCGGATTCCCAGGCCGTTCACGGAGAACGGGGTGAGGGTGGCCACCAGGGTGACCGGGATGGCAACGGCGAAGACCGTCCAACTGATGTCGACGCCGATTGCCTTGGCGAAGAGGTCGAGCGCGATGATGTTGACCCCCCAGCCGGCGGCGCCGACCAGGATGCATTGCACGATCGCGTGGGGGTGGCGGCGGTAGCCAGAGAAGGTCTGGCCGAACGCGTGCAGGGTGCGCAGGAACGCACGTGAGCTGCGTTCGAAGAAGTGGCGGCCCATGATGCGGTCCGCGGCCAGCGCGGCGACCCAGGCCAGCATCATCACCGCGGCGAAGACGCACGCGCCGACCAGCGACCCGATGCCGATCCAGCCCCGGAGCAGCACCGCGGCGGCGAGGCCCCAGCAGGCCATGCCCAGGGTCCCGGCCATCCGGCTCCCGGCCAGGGACGCCAGGATCTTGCCGTGGCCGACCACCTTGCCCATCTCCACCGTGCGCATCGCGTCACCACCGACGCCGGCGGGGAGGAACTGGCTGAAGAAGAGGCTCTGCAGGTACGACGAGGAGAGGCGGGTCCAGCTGAAGAGGCTCTTCTGGTGGTGGGCCCCCGAGACCGCCCGGTTGCTGGCGCCGAGCCCGGCGCTGCTGCGCAGCAGAATGCCCCATTCGAACACCGAGGCCAGGCACGCGATGGCGGTCAGGAACAGGGCGAGAGAGGCCCACCGCCAATCGGCGTTGATCAAGCTCGAGCCGGCCTTACCCATGTCGACGTTGTGCACGAGAAAGGCGACGCCGGCGAGGGTGCCGCCGATGCGCAGCCACTTGGACCCCAGGATGGCGCGAACGGTCGGCATCGATCTCCTCACATCGACAATTCAACCACCGTCGTACCAACCCTGTCGGTACGTAGGAGGTCCGTCACCCCTGTTAACGACGCCCGTCAATAAATCCTTACGCTCGCCACAAAACTGGCCACCGAAGCGTTACCGGGGGCGACGGCTCCGAGCGTGGTGGGTCGTGAGCCACGAGTGAGAGGTTTGTGCAGCGCGGGAGGGCGGGGCCATTCGCTCCGGTCGCTGTCCTCGCGGGCGCTACGGAGCCCCTCGGCTGCGCCGAGTCGGTCTCCTCGCTGCTGCGGATGCTCCCTCCGCGAACGGCCCCGCCCTCCCGCGAGGGTCAGCCTCCCAAGGCAGCACTGGGACGGCATTCCCTCCGGTCGCATACGCCAGTGACGAAGGGCGGGGCAGCATCACGT
>CATPCA010000058.1 GCA_955652545.1 Candidatus Dormiibacterota bacterium | reverse complement strand
CGTGGGGCACCTCCACCATCGACGTCATCACCGAGGTGCAGCGGGCCACCCAGCCACTCCTCCACGGCCACAACCCGTACGGCCCCGTGTTCTCCATCCTCCTCGACAGCCCTGGTGGGCACCCGGTGTTCGGCTCGAGCTCCCTGAACTACGGGCCGATGGTCGTGCTCCTCAGCCTTCCCGCGCGACTCCTGGGCGATGTGCGACTCACAGTCGTTGCGCTGAACATGGCCATCCTCGCGGCCATCGTGGTGTGGGCGCGAAAGGGCACCGGAAGCGGCCAGGTGACACGTGCCGTCGCCGCCCTGTGGGTGGCCTCCCCGTTCGTCCCCTTCATGGTGCTCACGGAATGGACCGACACCTTCTGTATCGCGGGGCTGGCCTGGTGGCTGGTGCTACGGGGCCACCACCGCAACTGGGCGATCGTCGCGCTCACAGTCGGCCTGGCCAGCAAGCCCTCGATGCTGCCGCTCATGGTCCCCCTGCTCTTCTGGGACCGTGCCGCGCGGATCGAGTTGCTGTGGTCGGCAGTCGCAACCGTGGTGGTGGTCGCCCCATTCGCCCTGTGGACCGGGCTCCCGCAATTCATCTACGACACGGTCGGGATCTACTCTGACCTCCTCACCCGCCACGACGCGGTCAATCTCAACGGTCTGACGTCAGTTCTCGGCCACGGCCTGGTTCCGGGGGGATTCCTGCTGGCCGGGTTGGTGGCGACGGTGGGTCTGTTCACGCTGCGCCGGCCGCGCGGTTATGGTGATCTCCTCGTCGCCGGCGCCGGCCTGCTCATCTTCGTATGCGTCTTCGGCAAGCAGGCGTTCCTCAACTACTACTTCAACGCAGCCATTGCACTGCTTTTGGTGGCCGGGTCCGGACACCTTGTCCCAGGCGGCGAGCTGAGCTCTCCGATTGGTGTGCTGACGCGCCTTCCGTCACGAGTTAGGCAAGGGTGGCAGCGCGGCGATGGCGCAGTGCGCCGGCGACGGTCACCCGCGCTACACCACCAGGTCGCGTCCCTCGTGAGCCGGAACACCAACGCCCGGGAGGTGGCGACGTCCGGGCAGTCGTCCCAACGCTCCACGCAACCAGTCCACGGATTTGAGGAACACGGCTGGGGGGCTGATCATCTCCGGAACGTCGACAGCGAGGGTGTTGCCCGCGACCGCTAGCATGAGCAGGACGGCGGGTATGTAGTAGTAGTTGAAATACGCCCACTTGGCGACCAGGAACGAGACGGTGGCGAGGATCGCCGTGCCTGTGAGGAGCTCTCCGTAGGTGTTGGGACGCCGGCACAGCACCAGGACCGTCGCTGCCGCGACCACCAACGCCGACACTGAGAATGGAAGGATGGGAAAGTTGTATGCGTTGATGAACGAATCGATGGTGAGCGCGTTGAGCCGGGGAAGAACGTCGAGCTGGACGCCAAGAACGTTGTAGTAGAACTGAGAGAGACCGGTGACCACCGCGAATGGCAGCACGAACAACGCAACGATGATCCCCGCGATGATCACCTGCCGGCGTGCGCGGACCGACCAGAAGAAGATCGGCACCAGTGCGATCAGGGTGGTGGGCTTGACTCCGAGTGCCAGCACCAGCGCGAAGGTGGCGATCCTGGGATGGCTGCGGAAGGACACGATCCATACCGCCAGGCCGGCCATCGTGATGATGTCGACCCAGCTGAAGAGGACCATGCCGATGGTCAGGGGAAACGCCATCACCATGCAGGCGCTCCGATCGAGTGTCCCAGCGCGCCGTGCCAGCGCCAGGACAGCTCCCGCGGTGATCAGAGCCGCGACGATGTGCAGGACGCGGATGTCGCCAAGCAGGCGAAACGGGGCTTCGAGCACAGGCAGGATGGGACCGTAGGGAAGATGCAGGAGCAGCCAGGTGGGAATCCCGGGGGCAACGATCTCCGGGCTGGAGACCACCGGAGAATAGGGATTCTGCCCGTGGAGCAGAGCTTGCGACGCGACCTGCTGGAAGTGGAAGACGTCGATGTTCATGAAGCCCCATGTGATGTTGGCCAGGATCCCTGTCAGCGCTGACAGTCCGGCGAGTGCGAACGCCGCAGCCCTGGCCGCTGGCGATCTGACAAGGCTGTAGAGCAGGATGGCCACGGCGAGAAGGGCGAAGGTCGCCGGGAACACCGGGTGGACAAACGTCTTGCCGTAGAAGATCGTGGTGCTCGCGAGCCCCACCATCAACACGATTCCCGCCCATCGGGGCAGTGCCGGGCCAAGCGGCATGGCAGAGAGACTGCTGATGCAGAGCGCCAGGGAGAAAACCACACAGATCAGCGCCACCGTCGAGATCTTGCCGAGGTTGTCGAGCACGCCGACACTGAGAAAGACGAGGCTGAGAAGACGGCGATCGGATTGGTTCATCGGTGGGCGCAGCTCGCAATGAAAAGCGGCAGCGGGTGTTCAGGCAGCGGCGTGAGCCGCATTGCTGACACCGGCCGACGATGACACCTCGAAGTGGTAGATCAGCTGGTAGCCGAACAGCGTGGGACGCACAGCCACCGCGAGTCGGTCTGCCGCCCTCACCGCGCGGGCCAGCGGCCGCTGCGGCGCGCGGGTCAGAACGTCGAGAGGAAGGCCGGTGACGCGGCGACGCAGCGGTGTGAGCCCGGCGTTGCGGGTGAGCCGCTCGAAGCTGCGACGGGTGAAGAACCGCACGTGGTCATGGTCAAGGATGCCCCGTTGGTCGTAGTCGAACAACCCCAGCGCGGTCCGGCCGCGCGAGTACCAGTGCCCGAAGTTGGGCACCGAGGCGATGACCGCGCCGCGAGGGACCAGGACGGTGCGCAGTTGTTCGAGCATGTCCTCGGGGCGCCGCAGGTGCTCGAGGACATCGGCACAGACGACCACGTCGAATCGAGCTCCTGCGGTGATCTCGTCGGGAAGCCCGTGGTCCAGGTCCGCCTGGAAGAAGGCGTCGCAGCGTTCGCGGACATGGGCAAGCTCGACGGAGTCGACGCCGGTGACGTGGTGCCCCAGGGCACGGACGCGCGACGCGAAGGCACCGCCGCTGCACCCCAGATCGAGGATGCGTGACGGCGGCATCTGCCGAAGCCACTCGAGGATCACGCCATGTGAGCTGTCGTGGCTCTCCTTGAGGTGATACTCGCGGTCAACGGATGTTCCGCGACCGGACCCCAACCCCTGTTTGGAGAGGCGGTAACGGAGCACGTCGGTGGAGACGTCCTTCGCGTACTTCAGGCCGTTGACGGAGCAGATCTCGT
>CATPCA010000057.1 GCA_955652545.1 Candidatus Dormiibacterota bacterium | reverse complement strand
GAGCCCCTCCATCACCAGCCGTTCGATGCCGGCGGCGAAACCGCCGTGAGGCGGGACGCCGTACTCGAAGGCCTCGAGCAGGAAGCCGAACTTGCGCTGCGCGGTCGCTGCGTCGATGCCCATGGCGGCGAACACCCGCTGTTGGATTGCCGGGTCCGTGATGCGAATGCTGCCGCTGCCGATCTCCCGCCCGTTGAGGACGATGTCGTAGGCGCGCGACCGCATCCGCAGCGGGTCGGACTCCAACAACTCGACGTCCTCGCTGTGGGCCATGGTGAAGGGGTGATGCAGGGGCGTCACGGCGCCTGTCTGCGCGTCGCGCTCGAACATGGGGAACCCGGTGACCCAGATCATCGCCATCTGGTCGGGATCGGCCAGCGTCCGCTCGCGCGCCAGGTGGTTGCGCAGCGCGCCGAGGGAGGCGGCGACAACGGGGGCGCGGTCGGCCACCATCAGCACCGCGTCGCCGACGGCGGCACCGGTGATCTCTGCGATGGCAGCGAGCTCCGCGTCGTTGAAGAACTTGGCGATGGTGCCCTCCCACCCATCGGCGCGGCGCCACAGATAAGCGAGGCCGCGAGCCTTGAACGTGCGCACCACCTCGATGAGCCGGCCATCGATGTCGCCCCGGGTGAGGTCACCGCCGCCGGGGACGGCGATTCCCTTGACCACACCACCGGCGGCGACGGCGTCGGCGAAAACGCGGAACCCGCAGGTGCGCGCCACGTCGGTGAGGTCGCGGAGTTCGAGCCCGAAGCGCACATCGGGCTTGTCGACGCCGTACCGCTCCATCGCCTCGTGCCACGTGAGTCGCGGGAACGGGGTGGTGATGCTGCCGCGGAAACCGCTCGCCCGCCACGCTGACGAGATGGCACGCTCCAGCACGCTGAAGACGTCCTCCTCGTCGACGAACGACATCTCGATGTCGAGCTGGGTGAACTCCGGTTGACGATCGGCGCGCAGGTCCTCGTCGCGCATGCAGCGGGCGATCTGGAAATACCGGTCCAACCCGGCAACCATGCACAGCTGCTTGTAGAGCTGGGGAGACTGGGGCAGGGCGTAGAAGCTGCCATGCTGCAGGCGGCTCGGCACCAGGTAGTCACGGGCCCCTTCGGGCGTGGCCCGGATCATCATCGGCGTCTCGATCTCGGTGAACCCCATCTCTCCCATCACGCTGCGCAGCCCGGCGATGAACCGCGCCCGGCTGCGCAGGTTGTGCTGCAGCCGCGAGCGCCGCAGGTCGAGATACCGATGATGAAGACGCAGGGTCTCGTCCACCTCCGTCTCCTCGTTGACAGGGAAAGGCGGCGTCCGGGCGACCGAGAGCACCTCGCAGTCGTCGGCGACCAGCTCGACCTCACCGGTGTCACGCCGCTGGTTGACGTTCTGCGGCTCGCGACGGCGAAGCTGCCCGTGCACACGCAGAACGTACTCGAGGCGGACGCCGTGGGCCGCCTGGTGCGCCTGCGGGGCTGTCTGCGGGTTGATGACCACCTGCAGGATGCCGGTGTGGTCGCGGATGTCGAGAAAGATCAGGCCACCGTGGTCGCGGCGCCGGTCGACCCATCCGTACACGGTGATCGTCTTCCCGGCGTCGGAGCCGCGCGGCATGCCGGCTCCGGTGCGCTCGACGCTCACGACGGCGGGACCTGCGCCGCCGCCAACAGCTCGGCCGATACAGCGTCGAGCACCTTCTCGGCAGCGACAACGTGCTGTTTGCGGGCGCTGAGGTTGCGCAGCACCAGACCTTCCTCGAGCCCCACCAGCAGTGCCATCATGGCGCCGACTCGATTCACGTCGCGCAACTTCTTCTCAAGCGTCCGGTCGGTCAGGTCGGTGATCACGGACGTACGGTGCCGGAGTTGGCGCGCAAGGTCGCGAGCCTCCATCGCCGAGGCGTCGCCCACGGTGCAGATGACCAGCTGGGCTGGCGGCTGCGGACCGGGACTGACGCCCTGATCGGCTGCGACTTTGAGCAGGCGCTCGACGCCCAACGCGTATCCAACGCCCGGGGTTGCGGCAAAGCCGATCTCCTCGGCGAGCCCGTCGTAGCGCCCTCCCCCGCCGAGCGCGTTCTGGGCGCCTTCGAGAGAACGGTGCCAGAACTCGAAGGCAGTGTGCGCGTAGTAATCGAGGCCCCGCACCAACCGCTGGTTGTGCGTATAGGGAATGCCGGCTTCATCGAGGTGGCGCCTCACCGAGTCGAAGTACGCACGGCTCGCGGCGCTCAGGTGGTCACCGAGCAGCGGGGCGTTGTCGACGTACTTGGCGTCCTTCTTGCAGTCGAGGAGGCGCAGCGGGTTGACCTCGAGACGGCGCCGGCAGTCGTCGCAGAGTTGGTCGCGCAACGGCATGTAATACGCCAGCAGCGCCGCCCTGTACCGCGTACGGTCCTCGGTGTCACCGAGGGAGTTGAGCTGGAGGTCGATACCGTCGATCTTGAGCTCCACCATGAACCGCCAAGCCACCTCGATGACCTCGGCGTCGTATGAGGGACCCAATTCCCCGATGACCTCGACGCCGACCTGGTGGAATTCGCGCTGGCGCATACCTTGAGGTCGGTCGTAGCGAAACATCGGCATGGCGTAGTGGACACGCACAGGTCGCCGTTTCTGGTCGAGATGGGCGCCGAGGACGGCTCGAAGAACGGGCGCGGTCCCCTCAGGTTTGAGTGTCAATGACCGCCCCTTTCGGTCCGTGAACGTCCACATCTCCTTGTCGACGATGTCCGTTCCGGAACCGACGCCGCGCGCGAAGAGTTCCGTGGCCTCGAAGGCCGGCGTGTCGATCAGCTGGTATCCGTGGTGTTCCGCAATGCCAGCGTGCTTCTCGTGGAACCATTTCCAGGCCGGCGCCTGATCAGGCAGAAGATCCTTGGTTCCGCGAGGGGGCGCGATCGGGTTCACAGCCGCCCGAGTGTACCGGCGGCCCGGCGAGTGGCGGTACGAATGGCGCCGTGGGTGGGGTCAGAAGGCGGGTTGGGCAGCGTCGCTTCGGTCGCTGTCCTCGCGGGCGCTACGGAGCCAACCGCACGGCGCTTGTCTCCTTGCTGCTGCGGATGCTCCCTGCGCGACGCTGCCCAACCCTCTCGGTCCGCCCCACGAGCCTTTCGTCGACGGCAGCCGACGCGATGCCCACCCGCGCTCTTCTACACCGCCTCCCGGGCGACGGTGTGGACGTCGCGCACCCCTTCGAGCCGCTCGAGCAGCCGGCTGAGCTGGGTCAGGTTGGCGATCTCGACGATGGTGGAGATCACGGCGGTGCGGTCGTCGTAGACCTGCACGTCGGCGCCGGACAGGTTGATCTTCGACTCGGCGATGACCGCCGCGATGTCACGGAGCAGGCCGGTGCGGTCCCATGCCTCGATCTTGATGTTGACCGGGTACACCTGCGAGTTGCCGCGCTCCCACTCCACCTCGACGATTCGGTCGGGGTCGGCGGCGTTGCGCACGTTGACGCAGTCGGCCCGGTGCACGGTGACACCCTTGCCGCGCGTGATGTAGCCGCGGATGCTGTCGCCGGCGAGCGGCTTGCAGCACTGCGCCAGCGTGGTGAGCATGTCGGTCATGCCGTGCACGCGGACGTGGCCGTTGGCCACCGGCGTGGCGCTGGTCAGGGGAATGCCGAGGACCATCGTCTCGCTGGCCTGGTCGGGCGACTCGCGGTCGCTGTAGCGGAGCACTGCACCGCGGGCGCTGACGTCACCGTAGCCGAGGGCAGCGAGGAAGTCGTCGGTCGTCGAGTACTTGAAGTCCTCGGCGAGCTCGAGCAGGCGCTCCTCCCGCAGCGAGCTCAGCGCCTGCTGGCGCAGCCGGCGGAACTCCTTGTCGAGCTGCTCACGTCCCTTCTGGATGTTCTCCTCGCGGCGCTCCTTCTTGAACCAGCTGCGGATCTTCTCGCGGGCGCTGCTCGTCTTGACGAAGTTCAGCCAGTCGCGGCTGGGTGCGTGGGCCCCCTTGGTGGTGAGCACCTCGACGATGTCGCCGTGCTGAAGGCGATAGTCGAGCGGCACCATGCGGCTGTTGACCTTGGCGCCGATGCAATGGTGGCCGACGTCGGTATGGACGCGGTAGGCGAAGTCAACGGGGGTGCTGCCCATCGGCAGCGAACGCACGTCACCCTTGGGGGTGAAGACGAACACCTCGTCCTGGAAGATGTCGACCTTGACGGTGTCGACAAAGGCCTCGGCGTCGAGCACCTCTTTCTGCCAGTCCATGAGCAGGCGCAGCCAGCCATAGCGCTCGTCGAAGCGCGTCTGCTGGGCGCCCTCCTTGTAGTGCCAGTGGGCGGCGATCCCGTACTCGGCGGTGCTGTGCATCTCCTGGGTGCGGATCTGTACTTCCATCGGTTCACCGGTGTGCGAGACCACCGTGGTGTGCAGCGACTGGTAGCCATTGCCCTTGGGCATGGCGACGTAGTCCTTGAAGCGTCCCGGGATCGGCTTCCACAGCGAGTGCACGGTGCCGAGAGCGCCGTAGCAGTCCTTGATATTGTCGACCAGGATGCGCAGCGCGATGAGGTCGTAGATCTCGTCGAAGTCCTTGTGCGTGCGCTCCATCTTGTCGTGGATGCTGTAGATGTGCTTGGGCCGGCCGGAGATCTCGGCGGTGATGCCGAGCCGCTCGAACTCGCGCTCGAGGATCTCGGTGACGTCACGGATGAACGTGCCGCGCTCCTCGGCGGCCTTGCTGACCTTGGCCGCGACCGCGAGGTAGTTGTCGGGGTCGAGTTGCGCGAACGCCAGGTCCTCCAGTTCGCCCTTGATCTGCCAGATACCGAGCCGGTGAGCCAGCGGGGCATAGATGTCGAGCGTCTCCCGCGAGATCCTCTGCCGCCGCTCCTCGGTATGGGCGCCGACGGTGCGCATGTTGTGGAGCCTGTCACCGAGCTTGATGAGGACGACGCGGATGTCCTCGGCCATGGCCACGAGCATCTTGCGGATGTTCTCCGCCTGGGCCTGTTCGCGGGTGTGGACGTGGATCTTGCCGAGCTTGGTGACCCCGTCGACCAGCTTGGCCACGTGGGCGCCGAATTCGTCGCGCAGTTGCTCGCGAGTGACGTCGGTGTCCTCGACGGTGTCATGGAGCAGGGCGGCGACCAGGGTGTCCGCGTCCAGGCCGAGGTCGGCGAGAATGCCCGCCACCGCCACGGGATGACTGACGTAGGGCTCGCCGCTGAGCCGCGACTGGCCCTCGTGGGCGCGCTCCGCCAGCGCATAGGCGCGACTCAGCACCTCGCGCTCCTCCTCGCGGAGGTAGGCGGTCTTGGACAGGAGTTCATCGAGCGCCATCTCCCTGATGGTACCCGTGAAATGGCGAACTCGAACTCGCGCGACCAGTTCGCGCGCGGTTGTGTCAATAAGCGCGGGCGATCAGGGCGACGAACTCCGCACGCTGCCCGCAGACCAGGCATGGACGTCCGTCGCCGCTGCGGTCGGCGCGGAGGATGCGCACCGTTGCCGCGTGCACCGCCGCCTTGATGCCGGCCTCGCACTCCGGGCGGCTGCAGAACGGCGCGCTGGCGAAGACCGGTCGATCGGCGAACGCCGCCACCAGCTCGCTGAGCGTGGCGACTTCGACGCTGCGCTCGTCGAGCATCCGCTGCGCCCGCGCGCGGGTCACCACCTGGGCCTCGTCGAGCATGGCCTGGAAGCGGCCGCCGAGGCCGTCGAGCGGCACCAGGCTCTCCTCGCCGTCGACGCGGCGCACCAGGGTGACGCTGCCGCCGGCCAGGTCCTTGGCGCCGACGGTGACCCGCAGCGGCACGCCACGCAGCTCCCAGTGCGCGAACTTCTCGCCCGGACGCATCCCCTCACGGCGGTCGACGCGCACCCGGACGTCCCTGCTTGCCTCGCGTTCGATCCGCGCGCAGGCCTCCTCCACTGCGCGGGTGGCATCGTCGTCACCGGTGCGGGCGATCGGCACCACCACCACCTGGATGGGTGCCACGCGCGGCGGGATGATCAGGCCCGCCTCATCGCCGTGGGCCATGATCACTGCGCCGATGATCCTCGTCGACAGGCCCCACGACGTCTGGAAGGGGTGCTGCAGGGTGTTGTCGCGGTCGCTGTACGAGATGCCGTAGGCCTTGGTGAAGTTCTGCGCCAGGTGGTGTGAGGTGCCCGACTGCAGCGCCCAGCCGTCGGACATCATTGCCTCGATGCTCAGCGTGTACCGCGCGCCAGCGAACTTCTCGGACTCCGTCTTGCGGCCCTTGATGACCGGGATTGCCAGCCACTCTTCGGCGAGCTCGCGGTAACAGTCGAGCATGGTGTCGACCTCCGCGGCCGCCTCCTCGTCGGTGGCGTGGAAGGTGTGGCCTTCCTGCCAGAGAAACTCGGTGGTGCGCATGAACAGGCGGGTGCGCTTCTCCCACCGGCAGACGTTGACCCACTGGTTGATGAGCACGGGCAGGTCGCGCCACGAATGGATCCAGTCGGCGTACATCGAGCAGATGATGGTTTCGCTGGTGGGCCGGATCGCCAGGCGTTCTTCGAGCACTTTGCCACCGCCCTGGGTCACCCAGGCCACCTCCGGAGCAAAGCCCTCGACGTGCTCGGCCTCCTTGGCGAGATAGCTCTCGGGGATGAACAGCGGGAAGTACATGTTCTCGTGGCCGGTCCGTTTGATCATGGCGTCGAGCGCGTCGCGGGTTCGCTCCCAGAGGGCAAAGCCGTACGGACGGATGACCATGCAGCCCTTGACCGGCGTGTAGTCGGCGAGCTCGGCGCGGCGCACGACGTCGACGTACCAGCGGTCGAAATCCTCGCTCTTTGAGGCGATCTGCTTGGGACTGCGCGCTGTGGCCATGGCGGCCGAGTATACGGACGGCTGTGCGCGCCGCCGCCGCAGGTGCCCATCCGCGCGTGCCCTCGACCGGCCGGCGCTCCTATACTCCGCCGCTCACGGCGGATCGACTGTGGAGCTTTAGGCGGTGGACCTCATCCACTACGTCCAGCAGAACTGGTCGGACCTGGAGGCGCAACTGGTCGATCAGCTGGTGATCGTCGCGGTGGCGATGCTGGCGGCGGGTGTGGTGGGCATCGGTCTCGGCGTCCTGGCGGCGCGGTATGACCGGGTGCGCGGGCTCACACTCGGCGTTGCGTCGGTCGCCATCACGCTCCCGAGCTTTGCGCTCTTCACCGCGCTCGCCTACTACCTCGGGCTCGGCGACCTGCCGGTGGAGATCGGCCTGGCCATCTATGCCCTGTTGCCGATCGTGCGCAACACCGTCGTCGGGCTCAGGGGTGTCGACCCGGCGGTGCTCGACGCCGCGGTGGGCATGGGTATGTCGGCGGCGCAGCGCCTCCGCCGCGTGCAGTTGCCGCTGGCGCTCCCGCTCATCCTCGCCGGGTTCCGCCAGGCCACCGTCATGGTGGTGGCCATCGCCACCGTCGGCGCCACCGTGGGTGCCAATGACCTGGGCCAGCCGATCTTGTCGGGCATCCGCGATTCCAACAGTGCCGAGGTCTTCGCCGGTGTCATCCCGGCCACCCTGCTCGCACTCTTCGCCGACCGCATCCTCGGGTTCGCGCAGAACGCGCTGGCGCGCGGAACCGGCGCGGTGGCGGCGGCATGATCACCTTCGAGAAGGTCACCCGTCGCTTCGGCGGCCGCGTCGCGGTCGACGCCCTCGACCTGCAGATCCGCGCCGGGGAGATCGTCATCCTCGTCGGGCCATCGGGCTGTGGCAAGACGACGACGCTGCGGATGATCAACAGGCTGATCGACCCCGACCGCGGACGGATCCTTGTCGACGGCGAGGACACTCGCAAGACGGACCCCGCTCAGCTGCGCCTGAGGATGGGCTACGT
>CATPCA010000056.1 GCA_955652545.1 Candidatus Dormiibacterota bacterium | reverse complement strand
TCTCGCCGCCCTGGCGGCACGCGGCATCGACCGTCCCTACATCCACCAGGCAGAGGCCATCGACCACGCGCTCGCCGGACGCGACGTCGTCGTGGTCACGCCGACCGCCAGCGGTAAGACACTGGCATTCGCGGCGCCGGTCCTCGACGCCTGGCTGCACGACCCCGAAGTGCGCTCGCTGTGGCTGTTCCCCACCAAGGCGCTCGCGCAGGATCAGCTTGCCGGCCTCCAGGACTTCGCCATCCACCTGCCGCCCGGGTTGCGCGCCGCGACCTACGACGGCGACACCGCGCCGGGTCTGCGTCGCGCGGTCCGCAACGACGGCAACATCGTGGTCACCAACCCCGACATGCTTCACAGTGGCATCCTGCCGCACCACACCAGCTGGGTCCGGCTCTTCCAGCACCTTCGCTACATCGTCATCGACGAGTTGCACGCGTACCGCGGGCTCTTCGGCTCTCACCTCGCCAACGTGTTGCGCCGCCTGCTGCGCCTGTGTCAGTTCTACGGCAGCAACCCGACCCTGATCGGCTGCAGCGCCACCATCGCCAACCCCCGCGAGCTCGCCGAGAAGCTCCTCGAACGGCCGGTCGAGCTCGTCGATCGCAACGGCGAACCGCGGGCCGCGCGACGGCTCTGGTTCTGGAACCCCCCGATGGTCGATGGCACCATGGGCGTGCGTCGATCGGCCACGCTCGAGGCACGCCGGTTGATGGGCGAGCTGCTCACCCGCAACCTGCAGACCATCGCCTTCACACGCAGCCGCTCCGGCGTCGAGGTGCTCCTCAACTACCTCCAGCGGCTGCATCCCGCGCCGCGACAGGGTGGACCATCGCCGGTGCGCGGCTATCGCGGTGGCTACCTTCCGCTGGAACGCAGGGCCATCGAGGCAGGGCTGCGCGACGGCAGCGTGCGCGGCGTGGTCAGCACCAACGCCCTGGAGCTGGGCATCGACATCGGCAACCTTGATGCGGCCATCCTTGTCGGATACCCGGGGACCATCGCATCGACCTGGCAGCAGCTGGGCCGCGCGGGACGGCGCGACACGGAGTCGCTCGGCGTCTTCATCGCCAGCGACTCACCGCTCGACCAGTTCCTGGTGACGCATCCCCGCTACCTGCTCGACGCACCACCTGAGCACGGCCTGGTCAACCCCGACAACCTGCTCGTCCTCGGATCCCACCTGCAGGCGGCGGCGTTCGAGCTGGCATTCGAGGTGGGGGAGAGCTTCGGCGGCGCCGGCATCGACACCACCGGCGCTCTCCTCGACCTCTTCCGCGACGACGGCCTGGTCCACCGCACCGGGTCGCGCTACCACTGGGCCGCCGACGCCTTTCCCGCCGAGGCCATCTCCCTGCGCCGGGCGGCCGCCACCAACGTGGTCATCATCGACACCTCCACGGGTGCGGGCGGACCAGGCCAGGGCCCGCAGGGGCCGTGGGCGGGGAGTGGGGGAGGGCGACCGGGCAGCGACGGCAGCGTCATCGGCGAGGTCGACCAGTTCGCCGCGCCAGTGCTCGTGCACGACGACGCCATCTACCTGCACCAGGGCCGCCAATTCCATGTCGAGCGGCTCGACTGGGAGGAGAAGCGTGCCTACGTGCACCCGGTGAGCGTCGAGCACTTCACCCTCGCGGAGACGCGCACCAAGTTGGAGATCCTCGAGCGTTACGAGGGCCCAACCGGCCGTGACTGCAAGGTGTCGCTCGGCGAGGTGCGCGTCAGCCGGCTGGCGACGATGTACAAGAAGGTGCGCTTCCTCACCCACGAGAACATCGGCGCCGGGCCGATCTCACTCCCCGAGCAGGACCTGCACACCATCGCGGCGTGGTTCGCGTTCGACCCGCACTCGCTGCGCGGCGTCGATCGCGCCGAGGTGGATGCCGGGCTCTTCGGCCTGGCCGCCGTGCTCCACGCTGCAGCCTGCCTGCTCTGCATGTGTGACCCGCGCGACATCGGCACCCAGGCCGAGCTCCGCGCCGCTCCGCCACCGGCAGCGGTGCTCGGCACGCCGGAGGCGGTCAACGCGACGCCCGCGGACGAGCCGGTCGAGTTCGTCGCGGGCTGGAGGCCCGCGGGGTCGCGTGAGGCGGCAGCGACGGAAGTCGGTTGGCCCACCTGCTACATCTACGACACGGTGGCCGGAGGAGTCGGGTTCGCCGAGCGCTGCCACAGCAAACACAGCGACCTGCTCGACATGGCGGGTGAGTTGGTCGACGGCTGTGCCTGCGACGGCGGATGCCCGTCGTGCGTCGGTCCTGCACCGGCGCGACTCGATGGGCGGGCGGCCACGCGGCGCCTGCTCGTCATCGCGCGGTGACTGCGGGCTGGTAGCGTCGCGTCCGTGGCAGTCGACGCGCCGCCCCCGGTTGACCCGCCGAAGCCGCTTCGCCGCGCGCTGCGCTCCCCGCGGTCGATCGGCGACTTCCTCGTCCGCGTCGACCCGGCGTTCGCTCCGGTTGTGCGCGCCGCGGGCGTCTTCGCGCCCCGCGCGCCGAGCACGGACGCGTTCAATGCCCTCGCCCGCGCGATCGTCTACCAGCAGCTCGCTGGTCGCGCCGCGACGGCCATCCACGGTCGCTTCGTCGCCCTGTTCGGCGGAGAATCCCCAACGCCCACCGCGGTCCTGCAACTGCCCGTCGAGGCCCTGCGCGGAGCCGGGCTGTCGGGCGCCAAGGCGGCCGCGATCATCGACCTCGCCACCCGGGCAACTGACGGCACCGTGCCGCTCGCCGACCTGCCAGCCATGGTGGACGACGACGTGGTGGCGCGCCTGTCGATTGTCCGGGGCATTGGACGCTGGACCGCGGAGATGTTCCTGCTCTTCGACCTACGCCGTCCTGACGTCTGGCCTGTCGACGACTTTGGCGTGCGCAAGGGCTGGGCGGTGATCCACGGCGTCGAGGCAATGCCGTCGCCGCGCGAGCTGATGGCGCTCGGCGAAGTGCTGCGTCCGCATCGCTCAGCGGCGGCCTGGTACTGCTGGCGTGCTGTCGACACCGTGACCCCCTGACGGCGGCTTTGCCCCTCCAACGAGAGGTCCCTGTGGGAGCGGCCGAAGAAGGCCTCCAGCCGCTCCGCAGGAAGGGGGATACAGCTTTCGCTGCTCTTCGAGTATAGGCGCCGCCGTAAGTCCGTCAGCGCCCCGACCGCTCAGCGCACCACACGCTGCAAGCGGGCGCATTTGAGGCCGGGAGAGTCATTGCGTATCGAACAGGTGTTCGATACCCTGCACGCGTGATCGAGCAGCGGGCGGCCACCATCAGCGCTCTCCGGGCGCGGCTGTCCGCCCTGGGCGGCGTCGGTG
>CATPCA010000055.1 GCA_955652545.1 Candidatus Dormiibacterota bacterium | reverse complement strand
GGCAATGCGGTAGACGCTCGATCCCATCACCATCCCCACCGGCTCGAATCCGGCGTGGCGCACCGCCGCGAGCTCGGCGACCGACAGATCGCTCGTCCATGCGGCGTCTGGTCCGCGCAGCTGGTCGATGCGCTCGCGGGCCGCCAGGGGAAGCTCGCCGCGTCCGAGCGCAGCGATGCTCTCCAGTTGCCGCTGCTGGGCGGCGCTGGGCTCGGCCATCAGCGATCCAGCGAGAGAACCAGCTTCGGCGTCTCGATCTTCCGGTCGGGAAGCTTGCGCACCGCCGTGCCCATGGCGAAGAACTCGATGGTGTGGCTGCCCCACACGTGGGACTTCTCCTGGATCTGGACACCCACGATGCCTTCGGCCTTCAGCTTGAGCGCCTCGTCCTGCATGCGCTCCATGGCAAGCTCGCGTGCTTCGTACAGCGCCTGCGTGAAGTTGCCCATCTCCTTGTTCTGGCCGATGTTGCCCATCGCCTGGAACATTCCCTGGTGGGCGACGTGGTACACGCAGGTGCCGAGCACCAGCCCGAGTGGGGCGTGGCCGGACTGCAACAAGGTCCAGAAGTCCTGACCGCTGAGGTCTGAGGTGAAGGGCTTGCCCTCCGGCGTCTTCCAGTTGCCGCCATCCTCTGCCGAAACCGCCGTCCCGATGGCAAGGAACTCGGCCGTGCCGCGACCCCATTCATAGAAGCCGACGTCGAGGCGCACACCGACGACACCGTCGGCATCGAGAACGGTGGCCTCCTCTTCCATGCGCGCCATGGCCAGCTCGCGGGCGGCGTACATCGCCTGGGTGAGCGACTGCACTTCCTGGCTCGAGCTCCACGATTTGGTCGTCAGCCCGATGTGGTAGATGCTGCTGCCCACCACCAGGCCGCGGGGATGGAAGCCCGCCTCCTTGATGAGCAGGAACTCGTTGACCGACAGGTCGGAGGTGAACAGGGCGTCCTTTCCCTGCAGCTCACCGAGGCGGCGCAGGGCGTCCTTGGGCAGTCCCTCAAGCTCGGCGGGAGCCTCCGGCGGTGGCGGCGGTGGAAGCTGGCTCATCGGCGGTGATCCTCTCGGACTACTTACATGCGGGACGTTACGGTCAGGTGACCAGGGAGCGGAGCGCGGCGTTGGCGTCCGCGCTGCTGCGAGCGCGGGTCTGCAGGGCGCCGAGCAGCGCGCGCAGCCACGCCTGGAAGTCCAGTTCCTCGGAGCGCAACGTGATACCCCGGACCGCATGCGCGTGCCGCGTGGCCACCGCCCCCTGCCGCAGTTCGGCCTCGAAGACATCGTCGCCGGCGCGGACGGTCAGCTTCTTGACCGGATGGTCCTTCTTGAAGAGGCCCCGCTCGCGCTCCAGGTCCACGATGCCCGGCATCGCGTCGCTCAATTTCGCGGCCAGAACCTGGAAGAAGACACCGATGTCACTCGCGTCCGCGTGGATCGACGCAGCGAGAGCGTCGAGGTCCTGCTCTGGCGGCGTCATGTTGGTCATGGCCCGGGGTGAGTATAGGATGGCCGCCGGGTTGCCTCGGGCGCCTCAGGTCGTCAGCGAGCGCAGGGCAGCGGCTGCTGCGGAGTTGGCGGTGGCTTCCTGGGCGACGCCGGCGAGAAGCCCCTCGATCCACTCCTGCATGCTCACCTCCTGTGCGTAAGGAAGGCCGCCACCGACACCGTGCACCGCATGGATGTGGCGGCACACGACGCGACCATCCGACTCCTGCGCTTCGAACGTCTCACTCGCCAGGTTGACAATGACCTTGCGAGCCAGCCGCTTCTTCTTGAAGACGCTGTGCTCGCGCTCGACTGTCGTGTTCTGCGGTAGCGCCTCCTCGAGGGTCGCACAGAGGACGCGAAAGAAGACGCTGGAGTCGCGAGCGTCCGACTGCAGAGATGCAGCCAGCGCACTGAGGTCCGCGTCAGACGGGGGAGGAGCGTCCACGCGCAGTGCGCCCGGCGCGCTTGCCGGGCGCGGCCTGGGTCTTCGCCGGCGCCGGGGCCACTTTCTTTCGCGGTCGCGATGACCTGGCAGTCGACGTGCGCTGGCTGACCGGTGCCTTTCGGGTCGCGGCCGCTGGACGTGGGGCTGTCGGCTTCTCTCCCTCGGGTTCGAGTGCGTCGGCAACCGACTCCAGGACCCGCCCCACAGCGGCGGCGGCTGAGGTCAGGTTGGCGGCTGCCTGCCGCACCGCCGCGGCCAGGCTCCCACTGTCGTACATGCCGCCAACGGTAGCAGCAGTCCGTCGTCTTCGATTGTCAGCGCACCCTGGGCTGGCGCCAGCGCTTGACACCCTTGCCGCCTTTGGAACATAGTTCCGGCCGGAAAGACGGCGCGGGGGTACCCGTGGTCACGTCCGGCCGCCAAAGGACCCGTGTCACGGGGGAAACGGCGATGGGCGATCGACGAGTGCCGACCTTCGAGAATCTGAGCGGTGGCGGGCGCCGCCGCCCGCGCACCCAACGAGCAGTCTTCCTGCTGGCGACGGCCGGCCTGGTGGCGGGCTCGCTGGTTGCGGTGACAGGCACAACTGTGGCGACGATCGGACAGGCAGCCTCAGTTGGCGTGAAGTCGCTGGGCAGCTCCACACATCTCCAAACTGGACAACTGACGCGCGCCCTGCAGACGACATCTGCCGCTGCGTTTGCGGCCAAGTCCAAGACGCCGATGCGGTCGTCCACGTCGCATCAGCAACTCCCCAGCCTGCACCGTACCCGTGTCGGGGCACGGCCGCTGACGAATAGCACCCCCGTTCCGTTCCCGACAGCGAGTTGTATCC
>CATPCA010000054.1 GCA_955652545.1 Candidatus Dormiibacterota bacterium | reverse complement strand
GCCCTGCACGGTCACAGCCCGCGACCCGCGTGAGAAGCGCGCGAAGATCCGCTCCTGTTCGTCGTCCGGGATGCCGGGACCGTTGTCCTCCACGCTCACCATCGCGCGACCAGCTTCGGAACTGATGGTGACGCACACGTTCGGAGCGTCGATGGCATAGGCGACGGCGTTGGTGAGCAGGTTGCCGAGCACGCGCGCCACCAGCGCCGGATCCGCGCGGGCGCGCGCGTCGTCGCTCGCGCGCAACTCGATGTCACCCGCGCGCAGCCTCGCGCGTGGCAGGGCGCGCTCCACCGCTGCTGCCGCCACGTCGCTGAGCCGAACCACCTCCATGGCGATACCGAGGCCGTCGCTCTCCAGCCTGGCGAGGATGAGGAGGTCCTCGGCGAGGCCTTTGGCATACGCGGCCTGGCGCCGGATCGTCGCGACCTGTCCTGCCGCCTCGTCATCGTTGACCGCGCCTTCCATCTCCAGGAGCTCGGCGTAGCCGTCGATCGCTGTCAGCGGCCCGCGCAGCTCGTGGACAGCGATGTTCACGAAATCCCGCTTCATGCCCTCGGCCTCGCGCAATCGATGCACCAGCCGGCCGTTGTGAAGCACCAGTGCGGCCAGGCTGACGAACTGCTGCAGTCCGGCGACGTCACCGTCGGAGAAGGGATGGCGGCCGCGGTGGCGGCCGAGCACGATGATGCCGAGAAGCTCGCCCGAGAAGCGCATCGGACTGATGAGCGCGTGGCTGTACTGCGACGCGTAGGGCTCCAGCTCTGCGGTGATCTCCGCCGGGTCCGTGGCGACCTGGATGGCTCGGCCGGCGGCGATCGCGGCAATGATCGGCTCCGGAAGCGGCCAGCGACTGCCGACCGGCGCGATCCCCGAGGTGGCCTCCACCACGCCGTCATCGCCCTCGAGGCGCATCACCGCGCCGGAATCTGCCCCGGCGGATTCGCAGGCGTGCTGGATGATCCTCTGCAGCAGGGCGGACAGGTCGCCGATCGCGGCGACGTCGGTCGCGGCCTCAGCGGCGGCCTGCAGGCGCCGCGCGGTTGCCGTCGCCTCCTCGTAGAGCTTGGCGTTGCGAAGCGCCAGGCCGGCGAGCGCCCCGAACGCCGTGAGACTGGGGATGTCCGTGCTCTCGAAGGGGTCGTCCTCGTAACGGGACAGAACCAGCATGCCTGCCATCGAGCCTGCCTCGAGGATGGGGACGAGCGCGGTGTGCTTGACCTTGTCCAGGGCCGCGCGGAATTCGGGCGTCGCCGCGGCCGTCGCCAGCCCACCGCCGAGAACAGCCTGGCGTGTGGCGAGCAGCTCCACCACCAGTGGTTGGCGCAGCAGGAACTCGGACTCGTAGGCTCGTCCCACCCACGTGACCTCCCCGCCGACGCCCACCGAGGCCTCGATCACCAGCCGGTCGCCGTCGAAGCCGGAAAGGGTGGCCCGGTCCGCCCCGGCGACGGTCAGGCCGCGCTCGAGGATGCGGCGCATCACCGTCCGCGCGTCGAGAGAGCCGGCCAGCTCGATGGTCATCTGGACGAGGTCGTCAGGGGGCGAAGCCGGCTGCGAGGTGGGCGACGGCGTGAGCGGATCGGTCACGGAGCCGGATGACTGGAGATGAGGGACGTCCGCACGGCGCGCTGATTGTCCTCTTTGCGACAACGCCGGTATCAGGTGCCGGTCTGCCTAGCATCGCACGCGCCCATTCACTGCGTACCCTGTGGCCAGGATGAGAGACGACGCCGCCGCCTCCCTGCGCGCCCTGAACGAAGTGGTCGAGCAGCTCCGCGCTCCCGGCGGATGCCCGTGGGACGGCGAGCAGACCCACGAAAGCCTTCGGCCCTACCTGCTCGAGGAGACGTACGAGGTGCTCGAGGCGATCGATTCCGACGGCAGGTCGACCCTCCGCGAGGAGCTTGGTGACGTCCTTCTCCAGGTGCTCATGCACTGCGCCATCGCGGCCGAAGCCGAGGACGGCTTCGACATCGGCGACGTCGCCGAGACCACGCGCGCCAAGATGATCCACCGCCATCCGCACGTCTTCGGTGACACTACGGTCGGGGACGCCGCTGAGGTCGTTGTCAACTGGGAGCGGCTCAAGCGCAGCGAGAAGAGCCAACGCATGTCGCTGCTCGACGGAATTCCCCGTGCGCTGCCCGCGCTGGCTTTCGCGCAGGGGGTGCAGAAGCGTCCCGCCCGGCTTGGATTCGACGAGACCCCGGCGACCACTGACGCGGTGGCCGCGCTCCGCGTCGCCCTCGACAGCCTCGCCTCCGTCGCCGGCGCCGCGCCGCCGGACGCGGTCCGCGGGCAGGACTGGACGGTCACCGAGGGCGAGATCCGAGGTCACGATCGCGCCCCGGTTGGCGTCGACCCGCAGCCGGCGGCCGCGCCACCGACGCCCTCCCTCGATGAAGCCGTCGGGGAATTGCTCTTCGCTGCCGTGGCGCTCGCCCGCCGCCTCCGCATCAACCCCGAGGACGCGTTGCGGGCGCGATCCAACCGCTTCGCGGAGCGCTTCCGGAGCCTCGAGCGACAGGCTGCCGCCGACGGCGCGGACCTGCACGACGTCGACGCCGCGGAGTGGCGCCGGCGGTGGGAGGACACTG
>CATPCA010000053.1 GCA_955652545.1 Candidatus Dormiibacterota bacterium | reverse complement strand
CTTCAACACCCAGGTGCTGCTCTCGTCGGCGGCCCAGGCCGTGCTGACCATCGCGCTGGCGGTGCTTGCCCTGCGCATGTCCCCAACCGACCTGCGTCCCCTGTTGCGGCTGCGACGCTTCGGCATCTCGGCGCAGCTCGCCACCGTCGCCGGAACGCTCGCGTTCCTGCTCATCGTGATGCTGCTGCCCGCAACGCTGCTCGGCCGCCAGGGCATCGCACCGATTGCGCTGGCGCGTGATCTTCCGCTCCAGGGTCCCGCCGACGCACTACAGGGGTTCGCGCAGGAGTTGCAGTTCCGCGGGCTGCTCCTTGGCGCGCTCGACCGCGTCGCACCGCCATGGGCCGCCAACCTCGGCCAGGCCGCCTTCTTCGGACTGGCGCACATCGCCGTGCAGTACCAGGGGCCGGCGGATGCGTTCGTGCCCGTGACCGTGGCGCTGGGGTGGTTGTTCGGCTGGATCACGCAGAAGACGGGCTCGCTGTGGCCGGCGATCATCATCCACGCGATCGCCGACGTCGCGGTGACCGCCGGTGTCATCCCGGGGCTGTATGGCTACTGAGCGTCGGCGCCGCATGCTGCGCGCTGTCGCGGTGCTTCCCGCATTGCTCCTCCTGGCCGCGCCGACATCCGCACGCGCCACCACAGCGTGGTGGCAGCCCCTGGCGTACGCGGGCGTGCGCATCTCAGCGGTGAGCGTCGCCCAGGGGAAACTCATCGTCGACACACCAAGCGGCCGATTCTTGTCGAGCAACAACGGCGGCACATTCATGGCCACGACCGACACACCATCGCCGCTACTGCCCGTGCTCAGTGCCGGCACAACCTGGGACATCCGCGACGGCACAGTCCTCACCGGACTCGGGCCCAATCCAGCCGCCGAACACCGCGACCCCGGCGCCCCGTACCTCGGCGCCGGCGCACACCTGCTCGCCGCCCCGGCCGCCGTGCTCGGCTCCGTCGTCGCCGTCGGCAGCGACAACCACGTCTGGCGCCGAACCCCCTCCGGGTCATGGTCGACCGCGTTCATCCCACTGCCGGCGGGAGGGCTGTCGGGCACACCACGCATCACCTCGCTCGCCGCGTTCACCCAGCCGCTCAGCACCGCTGTGTACGTGGGCGTCGACGGCTACGGCGTGCTGCTCACCCAAGATGGCGGCGACGATTGGATCCGCGCCGATCCCGGCCTCCCCGAGAACGTCCTCGGCCTCGCCACCGACCCGGCCGCCAAGGCACTGTACGCGGCCACCGACCAGGGGCTGTACGTCCACCATCTGCAGTCGTTCCCCGCGCCGCCCGTCTACATCGACTCCGCGTTGTACCTGCGCTGGCTCGGCATCGCCGCGGTCGCGCTGGCCGCCACCATCGCCGCCCTGCTGGCACTGCGACGCCTGCTACCCCGACCGGCCATCTGACCAACGCTGCGCCGATCACGCCCACTAACCGGCACTCGCACCGACCGCTGCCGCGACCACTCGGGCGGCGCGCGTCGACAGCCGTGGCGCTGCCCTGGCAAGCCATGCTCCCTGCGACCAGTTGCGTGGGTCGAGCACGGCCCGACCTGGCCGCTCCCACGCCGAGGAGATCTCACGGCTCGGTGTGTCCATGACCACCCGCACCGCGGCGACCCGGCCCACCATGCCCGCGAGCAGCGCCGTCTCCATGTCGACTGCGGCGAAGCCCCGCGCCGCCCACTGCGCGCGGCTCGAACCGGTGACAACTCCATTGGCCGAGAGCAGCGGCAGCGTGATCGTGGGGAACCCCAGGCGCCGCGACGTGGCAGCCAGCGCCGCACTCCACACCGGGTCACATTCGATCAGCGTGCCGTCCTCCCGTGCGGTCTGAGCGGGGATCACCACGGTTCCCGACGCCAGCTCGGGAGCGAGTCCCCCGGCCAGTCCGACACTGAAGACGACCTCCGTGGTCAGCTCGGTGCGGTCGAGCGATGCCAGGCCGATGCCGGCCAGCACCAGGTGCAGCCCGGGAGCCCGCCGGCGCACTGGGCGCGCCTCGACACCCATGGCGCAGACGACTGTGACGTCGGCGGGGTCGAGCCGCGGGTCCTGGTCGGTCATCGCGAGCCTGACCGTAGCAGCGGCGGGCTCAACGGCGAGATGGTGGCGGCCGTTCGGCGGGGTCAGAGACCGGGTGGGAACGTGAATGGCGCGGGCGCGACGTTGCCGTTGACGTCGAGCTGGATCAGGTTGTGCACGTCCAGTGGAATGCTGCGGATGTCGCCGCTGTAGACCTGTCCGTTGAGGTAGGCGATCACGGTGCCGGATGCCGGACCGACGTGGGTGCTGTCGAGGGGGATCCCCCAGATGTCGAACCAGTTGCCCAGCGTGTAGGTGCGCTGGACTGGTGACTCGATGTGGAGGATCCCGTCGGATGTATGCGAGTGCAGCCAGTAGAAGCACGAGCCGCTGATGACGGTCGGGACCCCGGCGGCGTTCTGCGTCTCCTGCCGCGGCGGCATGATGCCGATGCCCTCGGGCACCGTGCGTGCCGAGCCGTTGACGTAGATGGCGAGGTGCGCATGGATGTGGAACACGAGCTGCTCTTTCCCTGAGCATTGGATGCCGTCGATGGGCTGGCCGGTGACGGTGGTACTGATCGGCGCCAGCACCGGCGGCGTCGGTGTCGGCGACCCGAGAGGCGTGCCGAAGGGGGCTGAGCCCGCTGCATTGCTGCTGCCGTGGAGCGCGAACGCGAGCGCCACGCCGGCGCCCACCACCACGACGGTGATCAATCCAAGGGCTGCCCCGGAGAGCGGCCAGAGCGGCCACAGTTGCCGGCGTCGCATCGGCGTCTTTGCCATGGG
>CATPCA010000052.1 GCA_955652545.1 Candidatus Dormiibacterota bacterium | reverse complement strand
TTCCTGCTCCGGCGAGGGCCTTCGCCCCCACCGGCAGGCGAGATCCTCGACCTCGGCACCGGCTATGGACCGATCGCGGTGACGCTCGGACTGCGCTCGCCGAAGGCGCGGGTCTGGGGTGTCGACGTCAACCGCCGGGCGCTCGAGCTCGCGGCCCGCAACGCTCGCGCCGCGGGCGCCACCAACGTGGTCGCGGCGGCGCCCGACGAGGTCCCCGCCGACGTGCGGTTCGCCGCGATCTATTCCAACCCGCCGGTGCGGATCGGGCTGGCGCAGCTGCACCCGCTGCTGACCGGCTGGCTGGATCGCCTCGCTCCGGGCGGCGTCGCGCACCTCGTGGTACACCGCCACCTGGGCTCGGACTCGCTGGCACGGTGGCTGGCTGCCGAGGGCTTCGCCTGCGAGCGACTCGCCTCGCACGACGGATACAGGATCCTGCGAGTGCAGCCGCGCATGGCCGTGGTGGATGATCGCTGAATGGTCGCTCCTGCGCTGCACGCTGCCCTCGGGACCATCACGATCGACATCGACCCGGTGATCCACGTCGGCAGCATCTCGGTGCACTGGTACGGGGTCATGTATGCGCTCGCGTTCCTGGTGGCGTTCCGGTTTGGCGTCGTCCCCTACCTCGAGCCGCGCGGCGTCAGCCGCCAGACGGCGGAGCGCGCGCTGGTGTGGACGATCATCTTCGGCCTGCTCGGCGGCCGGCTCTACTACGTCATCCAGCAGCCCAACCTCGGCGACTACCTGCGCGACCCGATCCGCATCATCGCGGTGTGGGAGGGCGGCATGGCCTTCTTCGGCGCCATCATCGCGGGCCTCGCCACGGTCACCGTCCTGGCGCGACGCTTCCGGCTGTCACCGTGGCTGCTGTGGGACGCTGCGGTGATCTTCGCAGTGGTCGGACAGCCGATCGGCAGGATCGGCAACGTCATCAACGGCGACATCCTCGGGCCGCCGAGCAACCTGCCCTGGGCGACCGCTTACACCAACCCGCATGCGGTGCTGCAATCGTGCTGCCAGCTCGGGGTTGCCTATCAACCGGCCGCGGTGTACGAGGCCCTCGGCACCATCGTCATCGGACTGATCCTTTTCGCCCTGCTGCGCCGGCGCGTGCGCGTCGGCGGGCTCGCCGTCGCCTACCTCCCGCTGTACGCGATCAGCCAGCTCATCCTCTTCCAGTTCCGGGCAAGCGAGCCCGTGCTCGCGCTTGGCCTGCACCAGGCGCAGTGGACAGCGCTGGCGATCCTGGTCTTGGTGTCGCCGATCGTGTACGTGGTCTGGCGGCGCACCTCGGGCGCGTCGACCGAGCAAACGGCCGCCGAACCACAGCCTGAGGAAGACGCAACACCGCAGCCGGAGGCAGTCGCCGCGGCGACCTCCGCGGATGAGCAGGAGCCGCGCACAAGAACATGAGCACGGCCAGCGCGCTCAGGCTCGTCGACGCGGTCTTCACCATCCTCCAGCTGCTCATCTTCGCGCGGATCCTGCTCACCTGGTTGCCGATCAGCCCATGGAACCCGATCGCCCGCTGGCTGCGCATCATCGTCGACCCCATCCTGCGTCCATTCCGACGCATCCTCCCGACCTTCAGCGGCATGGACTTCTCGCCCCTGCTCGCGCTGCTGGTGCTCTACGTGGTCAACCGGGTGATCGACTCGCTGATCCTGGGCGCCGGGGTGTCGCCGGGCGGGGCCATCCTCGGCGTGGTGCGCCAGCTGACGCTCACCATCATCGTCATCTTCTGCATCCTCGTGTTCATCCGGTTGGTGCTCTCGTTCTTCCACGCCGATCCCTGGCACCCGCTGGTGATGGGCGTGCGCCGGATCAGCGATCCAGTGGTGCGACCGTTCGCAAGCGTGGTGCCGCGCAGCGTCGCCATCGATGGCGCAGCCGCCGTCGCATTCCTCGTCTTCCTGGTGCTGTACTTCGCCGGCGCCGCGTTCTTCAACGCCATCGGCGCGTTCTAGGGAGAACTACCACCAGTCAGCGCGCGGGTCAGCCGCGGTGCCCGGCAGCCCAGGTCTCGCGCTCAGGCGCGCGATCACGGCGCGTCTCGACCCGGTAGGTGCCGGGTCCGAGCAACGCCTCGATGGCGCGCTCCAGGCCCGGCCCGGGTTCGACCGAGAAGGCAGCGTCCAGCGAGATGTCCTCGATCGACTCAGCGCTCTCGACGTGGATCACCACCGGCGAGTCACCGGGGTGCTCAGCGATGGAGTGATGCAGCGGACCGACATGGTGATGCTGGTCGAGCGCCATGCGGACGTGCACGGTGCTGTTGCGCCGCCAGGCAACCAGCCGCGCGTCGTCGAGCGCGAAGATGGCGTCGGCGCGGATCTTGGCCGGCTCGGCATCGCGCTCCTCGTCGTCGCCAACGCCGGCCACAACCGCGCCGTTGGCTCCCTGCCTCCCCACCTCCACCTTGCCGCGGATGACCACGACGGCGTCCGGTCGCAGCAGCTCGGCGACATCCTCGAACACGCGGTTGAAGACGACCACCTCGCACGCACCGGTCAGGTCCTCGATCTGCAGGAATGCCATGCGCTGACCGGTGGTGCTCTTGCGAGGGACGAACGCGCGCACGTCACGGATGCAGCCGCCCACCTGCACCACCAGGCCGTCGAGGTGTGGGCCGAGCTCATTGATCGAGGTGTCGACGCGCTCCTGCAGCGTTGCTGCGATGCGCCGGAGCGGATGGTCGCTGAGGTACATGCCGAGCAGGTCCCGCTCCCAGGCCAGCCATGACTCGTCGCCGCGACCGGGGTCGGCAGGTGCGTCCGCGGACCCGAGGTGCGGGACCAGCGTGCCGATGATGTCGACCTCGTCACCGAAGAGCGCGGTCTGTCCGACATCACGCTCGCGCTTCACCGCGGCGGCGTGGTCCATGGCGCCGTCGAGCTGTCGCAGCAGAGTGTGCCGGTCTCCGAGCGGGTCGAGCGCGCCGCACTGGATCAGCGACTCGAGCACGCGGCGATTGAGGTCGCGGCTCTCGACGCGCAGGCAGATGTCGAGCAGGCCGGTGAACGGGCCACCCTCGTCCCGTGCGGCGATGAGCGATTGGGTGACGCTCTCACCAACGTTCTTGACGTGCTGCAGCCCGAAGAGGATCTCGCGGCCATCGACGTCGCCAACGCAGAACCCAGCTCCGCTGCGATTGATGTCCGGTTTGTGGACCACGAGCCCGTGGGCGTGCGCGTCGAGGATGGTCTGTTTGAGCTTGTCGAAGTCGCCTCCGCGACTGTTGAGCAGCGCCGCCATGTACTCGAGCGGATGGTTGGCCTTGAGGTACGCGGTCTGGTAGGAGATCAGGCCGTACGCCATGGCATGGGCTTTGTTGAAGCCATAACCCGCGAAATGGGCCATGAGTTCGAACAGCTCGATGGCGCGATCTTCAGCGACGCCCCGGGCGCTGGCACCGGCGAGAAACTTCTCACGCTGCTTGGCCATCTTCGCCTTGTCCTTCTTGCCCATGGCGCCGCGGAGCAGGTCCGCCTCACCGAGCGTGAAGCCGGCAACAGCCTGCGCGATGTTCATCACCTGGTCCTGGTACACCATGGTGCCGTGGGTCTCGGCGAGCACCGGCTGCAGGAGGGAAGCCAGGCCTTCGGGGTACTCGACGGCCAGCTCACCGCGTCTGCGCTTGGTGTACAGGTCGACGACGCCGCCCTCGATGGGTCCCGGCCGGTTGAGCGCGTTCGCGACGCCGAGGTCCTCCAACGTTCGGGGCTGCATGTCGATGAGGACACGCTTGGCGAATGTGCCCTCGAGCTGGAAGACGCCGTGGGTGTCGGCTTTGCAGAGCAGCGCGTACGTGGCGGCATCATCGAGCGGGATCTCGTCGATGTCGATGCGACGCTGGGTCGCCGTTTCGATCATGCCCACCGCCTCGTCGATGACGGTGAGGTTGGTGAGGCCGAGGAAGTCGATCTTGAGCAGGCCGATCTGCGCGACACTGTTCATGTCGAACATGGTCACGGCGCTGGTCCGGTCGCCGGTGGTGGAGCGCTGCAGCGGCACGATGTTGGTGAGCGGCTCGGTGCCGATGACCACACCGGCGGCGTGGGTGGACGCGTTGCGGCAGATGCCCTCGAGCCGCTTGGCGATATCGATGATCTGCCGCGCCCAGCCCTCCCCCTCGTAGAGGTCGCGCAGTTCCCGGCTGCCCGCCAGCGCCTTCTCGAGGGTGATCTTGATGCTGAGCGGCACCAGCTTGGCGAGCCGATCGACATCGGGGAGTGGCACGTTGAGCGCGCGACCGACGTCGCGGATCACGGCCCGTGCGGCCATGGTGCCGAAGGTGATGATCTGGGCCACGTGGTCCTCGCCGTACTTGCCCTGCACGTACTGGAGCACGCGGTCACGGCGGCGATCGTCGAAGTCGATGTCGATGTCCGGCATCTCGACGCGCTCGCTGTTGAGGAACCGCTCGAAGATGAGGCCGTATCGCAGGGGGCAGATGTTGGTGATGCGCAGCACGTACGCCACCAGGGAACCTGCCGAGCTGCCGCGGCCGGGACCGACCACGACCCCGTCGCAGCGCGCTGCGCGGATCAGGTCCCAGACGATCAGGAAGTACGGCGCGAAGCCGGTCGTCTCGATGACGTCGAGCTCCATCGCGAGCCGCTGTCGCGCCTCCGCCGTGATCCCGTCACCGTAGCGTTCACGCAGCCCCGCCTCGCACAGCTCGCGCAGGTACGTCGGAGCGGTGTGACCCGGGGGGATCGGCGAGTACGTGGGCAGCAGGTTGCCACCGAGCCTGAGATGGACGTCGCACATCTGCGCGACGGCCAGCGTGTTGCGCACGGCTTCTCCGTAGGCGGCGAACTTGTCGCGCATCTCGCCGCCCGATTTCAGGGAGAAATGCGGGCCGGCGAAGCGGAAGCGCTTCTCGTCCTCGCGACGTGCCTGCGTCTGGATGCAGAGGAGGATGTCGTGCGCCTCGGCGTCGTCGACGTCGATGTAGTGCGCGTCGTTGGTGGCCACCAGCGGAAGCCCGGTGCGTCGGGCGATGTCGAGCATGCCGGTCCGGATCGCGTCCTCCTCGGCGATGCCATGGTCCATGACCTCGAGGAAGTAGCCGTCGCTGCCGAAGATCTCCATGTGCTCGCGGGCGACGCTCTCCGCTGCATCGATGTTGCCGCTGAGGATTGCCTGGGGCAGCTCGCCGCCGATGCACGCCGACAGGCAGATGAGGCCGTCAGCGTGTGCTCCCAGCAGTTCCTTGTCGATCCGCGGCTTGTAGTAGTAGCCCTCGAGGTGTGACCTGCTCACCAGCTGGATGAGGTTGCGGTACCCGGTCTCGTTGCGCGCCAGCAGGATCAGGTGGTTGGGATCCCGGTCGGCGCGGCCCTCCTTGTCGAGGCGCGAGCGCGGCGCCATGTACATCTCGCAGCCGATGATCGGCTTGACCCCTGCCGCGCGCGCGGCCGTATAGAACTTCACCGCGCCGTACAGCGCGCCGTGGTCGGTGATGGCGAGCGCCGGCTGTCCATGCCGCTTGGCTCTGGCGACGAGGTCGTCGATGCGCGCGGCGCCGTCGAGCAGCGAGTACTCAGTGTGGGTGTGGAGGTGGACGAACGGCTCGTTCTCGACCTCGACGCCCACGGTCACACCCTCGCCGTCCATGCTCTCCTCGCGCAACCGCCGAACAAACGTACGTTATCACTCCGGCCGGGGGGTCAGGCCACGCTATCCTGCCCCGGGCGTGGACTTTCTCACCGGCCTGCACGGCGCTGTCGCCACCGTCCTCATCTGCGTCCTCCTGTTCATCGACGAGGCCGGGGTCCCGCTGCCCTTCATCCCCAGCGAGGTGCTACTACTCGTTGCCGGGCTGCTGATCGCGGCGGGCAGCCTCAACCCGTTCGTCTTCTACCCGATCGCCTGCGTCGCCCTGATCGGTGGCTCGCTGACCGGGTACACGTGGGCCAAGCAGGTGGGACCGGACCGGCTGCGCAGGATCGCCGACCGGCTGCGGGCCGCCAAGACCTACGACCGGGCCAGCCGGCGCATCGCCCAGGCCGATGCCAGGCACATCGCGATCGCCCGTCTCATCCCCGGCATCCGCGCGTACGTGACACTGACCGCGGGCGCGACGGAGACCCCGTTGCGCACCTTCATGGAGGGCAACATCCCGGCCATCCTCGTCTGGACCGCGCTGATGACCGGCATCGGTTTTATCGCCGGCGTTCCGGCAGAGCATCTCCTCACCGCCGTCGAGGCGCAACTGTTCAACTACGCGCTCAGCGGCGGCCTCCTGGTGGCGATCGGCGTGGTCGGCTATCGCTCGGCCCGGCGCGCATACGTGCCCAGGCGCACCACTGTCGCCGGCCCTTTCTTCGGTATTGCCAACCGTGACCGCTACTGGCTCGCCGCCGCCGTCGACGCAGGCATCATCGCGACCATCGTCGCCGGGTTCGACCGCATCACCCGCGCCATCCTCAACCTCAAGTACCAGCTTCTGCCCGAAGGCCGGTATGACGTCGGCGTCATCATCCTCGGCATCGCGCTCGCCTACATCGTGGTGAGCCGGCGCAGCCCCACGGGCGAGACCGCGGGGGAGCGCCTCTTCGACATCAGCTATGTGCACCCGCGTCGGACGCACCGCCTCTCCGAGATGGACGACGATGACGACGATGCTGAGAGCGAGGACTCCCCCTAAGCTCGGCGCAGTGTCACGACGCTCTCGATGTGCTGGGTCTGGGGGAACATGTCGACCAGCTCGAATGCCTCGATGCGGTACGGCCCCGAGACGGTGAGGATGCGGAGGTCGCGAGCCAGCGTGGCCGGGTCGCACGACACGTACACGATGCACGGCGGACCGGCCAGCGCCAGCCAGCCGGTGACCCGCCGGTGACAACCCGCCCGCGGAGGGTCGAGCACGACGGAGTTGGCATCGGCAGCCGCGGTGGGAAGCGCGTCCTCGACCGCGGCATGGATGTAGCGAACACCGTCGGTGCGACCGTTCATCGCCGCGTTGAGCACGCCGAGCCGCGCCGAGTCACGGTTGTTCTCGATGCAGACCACCGCCGCTCCGCCGCGGGCCAGCTCGCAGGCGAGCACCCCGATGCCGGCGTAGGCGTCGACGACGGAAAGGCCGTCAATCGTCCCGAGGCCGCGCAACGCGGCGCCGTACAGCTCGTCGAGCGCGCCCCAGTTCACCTGGATGAACGTGTCGGGCGACACCCGGAACGACAGGCCGCGCCAGTGCAGCGTCGTGAACGTGGTGCTCCAGCGCTGGTCCGCGGCGCGGGCATGCTCATCGACGGTTGACGGCGGGAGCGCGCGCTGCGGTCGCGGTCGTAACAGCAGCTCGTCGCCGTCCTCGCCGGCGGTGAGGTGCAACGCGGTGAGGTCCGGGTCCGCGGCGCGCGCCAGGTCGCGGAGCGTCGGCAGTGAGTCGGTGATCCGCACGTGGTGGATGAGGCAGTCATCGATCGCCACCGGCCGCCAGCTGCGCATCCGGTTGAAACCAAGCCGTGCATCGGCCAGGCCGAGCTCTCCGGGGACGACGTGGAACTCGCCACGCCAGCGGTAGCGCCAGGGGTCCGCCATGCCGTGCACGGCAACGTCGCTGGGTAGCGCCACGTGCTGGCGTCGCATCGCGTCGCGCACGATCTCTCTCTTCAGCTCGAGCTGATGTGGATAGGCGATGTGCTGCAACTGGCATCCGCCGCACTCCCCGTAGTACGGGCACGGCGCGGTGACGCGGTGCTCCGAGGCCACCACCACATGCACCACGTGGGCGAACCATACCCCGCCCTTGCGATGGTGCAGCTCGACCTCGACCGTCTCGCCGGGAAGCGCGCCGTCCACGAAGAGGGCGGTGCCGTCGTCAAGCCGGCCCAGGCAGGCGCCACCGTGCACCATCGCGGCGGCGGCGACCGTGAATCGCTCGCCGCGCTGGTGCTGACGGCGCCCCGCATCGGGTGCCCTCGCGTCAGCCGGAGAGTCGCTCACGCAGCAGGCTGTTGACGAGCGCGGCGTCCGCGCGTCCGCCCGTCGCCTTCATCACCTGCCCGACGAGGCTACCGAGGGCCTGCGTCTTGCCGCCCCGAAAGTCGTCGCACGCCTTCGGGTTGGCCGCGATGACGTCGTCGACGATCGCCGCCAGGGCGGACTCGTCGCTGACCCGGCGCAGCCCGCGTTCGCTCACCAGGGTCGCCGCGTCGCCACCACCGACGTACAGCTCGGCGAGCAGGTCCTTGGTGGTGGGGCCGTTGATGGCGCCCGTCTCGAGCAGCTTCAGCAGCGCGGCCAGACCGGCAACGCCGAGCCCGCTGTCGGCGAGCGCGAGACGGTGCTCGTTGGCGAGCGCAGCGACGTCGCCCATCTGCCAGTTGGCGGCAATCTTGGCAGTAACACCTGCGCCTACGAGTGCCTCGTAGGCGTCGGCGTCCGGCCGCGTCGCTGTCAGCACCGACGCGTCGTACGCGGAGAGGCCGTACTGCTCGCTGAAGCGTGCCGCTCGTGCCTGCGGCAGCTCGGGGATCGCGGCACGGATCTCCTCCACCAGGTCACGACCGAGTTGCAGGGGCGGCAGGTCGGGCTCGGGGAAGTAGCGGTAGTCGTGAGCCATCTCCTTGCTGCGCTGCGAGATGGTGGCCCCGCGCGTCTCCACCCAGCCACGTGTCTCCTGGACCAGGGTGCCACCCTGCTCGAGGACGCCGACCTGCCGCTCCAGCTCGAAGCCGATGGCGCGGTGCACGGCGCGGAACGAGTTCATGTTCTTCACCTCGACCTTGGTGCCGAGCTCGGTCGCACCGAGCCGGCGCACCGAGACGTTGGCGTCGCAGCGCAATGAGCCCTGCTCGAGGTTGCCGTCGTTGACGCCGATGTACATGAGGATCTGGCGCAGCCGCACCAGGTACTCGCGGGCTGCGTCGGCGCTCCGCAGGTCCGGCTCGCCGACGATCTCCATCAGCGGCACACCCGCGCGGTTGAGGTCGACCAGCGACGACGTTGCCTCCTGGAGCACGTGGCCGGCGTGCTGCATGGTGCCGGTGTCCTCCTCGAGGTGCACGCGGGTGATGCCGCAGCGGGTGCGCTCCCCGTCGACGACGAACTCGAGGTTGCCGTTGAGCGACAGGGGCAGGTCGTACTGGGAGATCTGGTAACCCTTGGGAAGGTCCGGGTAGAAGTAGTTCTTGCGATCGAACTTGGTGAACGCGGGGATTTCGCAGTTGAGCGCCAGGGCGGTGCGCACAGTCAGCGCCACCGCCTGCCCGTTGATCACCGGCAAGACCCCAGGCAGGCCCAGGCACACCGGGCAGGTGTTGCCGTTCGGCGGGGCCTGCGTGTACGCCGCGCTGCACGGGCAGAACATCTTGCTGCGGGTGAGCAGTTGGGCATGCACCTCGAGGCCGATGACCGCCTCGTAGCCGGCGGCGACGCGGCCACCCACCGCCTGCGTGGTCATGCCGCAGCCACCATCGGCGCGCGATGCGCATGCCATTCCGTGGCCTGCTCGTACGCGGCGGCCACCTGGAAGACGCGGGCATCGCACAGGCGCGGAGCGATCACCTGCAGACCCACGGGCAGCCCGTCGCTGAAGCCACAGGGCAGCGAGATCCCGGGCAGCCCGGCCAGGTTGACCGGGATGGTCAGCGCGTCGTTGAGGTACATCTCGATCGGGTCCTGGATGGCTCCCTGCGTGAACGCCGCCTTCGGGGAGGTGGGGCACACCAGCGCATCGACGGTCTCGAACACCGCGTCGAACTCACGCGCGATCAGCGTTCGCACCTTCTGCGCACGGCGGTAGTAGGCATCGTAGTAACCGCTGCTCAGCGCGTACGTCCCCAGCATCACGCGCCGCTTGACCTCGTTGCCGAAGCCCGCGGCCCGGGTGCTCATCATCGTCTCGGTGACCGTGGGCCGCTCCACACGACGGCCGAAACGGATGCCGTCGTACCGCGCCAGGTTCGATGAGCATTCGGCGGGAGCGATGATGTAGTACGTCGACAGCCCGAGGTCGGTGCTCGGCAACGACACCTCCTGCACGGCGGCGCCGAGCCTCTCCAGCACCGCGATCGCCTCGGTGACCCGCTCTCGGACGCCCGGTTCGAGGCCCTCCCCCATGTACTCGCGCGGCACGCCCAGGCGC
>CATPCA010000051.1 GCA_955652545.1 Candidatus Dormiibacterota bacterium | reverse complement strand
GTCCCAGATGTCCATCACCGCGCCGTAGCCGAAGCCGGCAAACACCCCGACGACGGCGAGGACAACGACGTCACGACGCTGCGGACTGCGTCCCGCCCGCCGCGCCCCAGCCAGTCCCGCGGCCGCACCGACCCACCCCACGGCGATCATCTCGTAGGGCAGCCACGGGCCCACGCCGGCGGTGACCAGGGCTGAGACCAGCAACGCGGTGGCGCCGCAGAGGAAACCAAACTCCGCACCCATCGCGTAGCCGGCGCAGAGCACCAGCGGAAAGATCGGAGAGAAGCCGCCGATGCCGTTCACCAGCGCCAGGCGGAGAGCAGAGTCCACGGCGGCGACGGCGGCGATGATCGCGAGTCCGCGGGTGTCGATGCGGCGGCTCATCGTCTCCACGGCGAACAGCGCGAGCAGGCAACCGAGGCTGACCGCGGCTGCCGCGGCCGCGCCGGGCGTGCCGAGCCCGGTGAACGGCCACAGGAAGAGGGCGGCGCCCGCCAGGCTCACCGCCGCCAGCCTCATGTCCGTGCTCCCGCGCTGACGCGGGCGCCGGCACCGGCGCCCGCGAACAGCGTAGCGACCGCCTCGACGCTCACCGGGCCGGGGGACGCAAAGAGCCGTCCCAGCTGGGTCGCGTGCGGACCTGCGCCGCTCAATGCGTCCTCGGGCGTGCCACGGTCGCGAACGGTCCCGCCGTCGATGACCAGCACGCGGTGGGCAAGGGTGGCTGCAAGGTCGGAGTCGTGCGTCGCCACGACCACGGACGCGCCGCGCGTGGCCAGCGTGTGCACCGCAGCGGCGAGCCCATGCCGCGCGGCTCCGTCCATCCCGCGCGTCGGTTCGTCGAGGAGGACGGTTGCCGGCCAGCCGCAGACGACCGCCGCGATGGCGCCGCGCTGGCGCTGGCCGCTGCTCAGGTCGCGAGGGTCACAGCCGGCGATGGCGGGCATGCCGAGCGCGCCCATCAGGTCGGCGTGGTCGGTGTCATCGCTGCCGACGGGAGAACGTCGCAGTGTCCACTCGATCTCCGCGGCGACGGTCTGTCTGTGCAGCAGCGCAGCGGGGTTTTGCGGCAGATAGGCCACGCGCCCGTCGCGACGGTGCACCGTGCCAGCCCGGGGCGCGATCAACCCGGCGATGACCCGGAGCAACGTGGTCTTGCCGCTGCCATTGGTGCCCATCACGGCGACCACCTCGCCGCGGCGTCCCTCGACCGTGACGTCGCGCAGCAAGCTGGCGTATCCGGCGGTGACGTTCTCCAGGCTCCAGGCCACCTCGGTTGCGCGCGAGCGGACGGCGACAAACGGGGTGGCGGCGTGTTGCGTGGCAGGGGGCAGACGGAGCTGCGCAGCGTCGAGCAGAGGGGGTGTCCAACCGCATTGCCGTGACAGGCGGACAACCTGCGGGGCACTGTCGAGCGACGCGGCGAGGGTGGCCGGTGCTGCGGGGCCTGTCAGGTGTCCGGCCGCGACCGTGGCCAGCGCATCCGCGGTGGGCAGCAGCTCGTCAAGGCGGTGCTCCGCGACGACCACGGCGGTGCCGTCCCGTGTCAGCTCGGTGCAGAGATCGAGAAGCGCACGAGCGCCGGCGTCGTCGAGTTGCGAGAACGGCTCGTCGAGCACCAGCAAGCGCGGCCGCAATACCAGGGCGCCGGCGACGGCGACCCGCTGGCGCTCCCCGCCGCTGAGCGTGGCGATGGTCCGGCCGCTGAGGTGGGCGATGCCGAGCGCATCCATGACGTCTGCGACGCGACCCCGCATCGCCGCCGGCGCGACCCCGGCGTTCTCGAGGCCGAAGGCGATGTCGCGCTCGACGGTGGCGTGGACCGCCTGGCGCTCGGCATCCTGGAAGACGAAGCCGACTGACGTCGCCAGTCGCCGCGCCGGGGTCCTGAGCACGTCGTGGCCGTCGACGATCGCCCGCCCGCCGATGCTCCCGCCGTACAGGTGCGGCACCAGGCCGTTGAGCAGGCGCAGCAAGGTCGACTTGCCACCCCCCGAGGGACCGCCGACGACGGTGAGGCCACTCTCGATGGCCAGGTCGACGGCGTTGAGCGCCGCGGTCGCCGCCTCCGGATAGCGGTAGCGCAGGGCTGCGATATCTACGAGCGGCGCCATGCGACCAGGGGAGCGGCGAGGAGGATGCAGGCCGCCAGCGGCAGCACGGCGACCTCGGGGACGGTCACTGTTGGGAAGGGGTACCAGTCCGGCAGGGAACCGGATACACGTGCCACGACGGTCACGACGATGGCCGCAAGAGAACAGACGACGACGAGCACCGCGGCGAGGTCCATGCGCATCGTTGCGAACCTGGTTCGCGGTCCGCTGCCGAACCCGCGCGCCTCCATCGCCTCAGCGAGCTGCATCGATTCGTCGAGGGCAGACAGCAGCACCGGCGCCGCCACCGCATGCCAGTCGCGCAGCCGCGTCCCGGCGCCACCGCGCATGCGCTGCGCCTCGCTGATCGCCACCGCGTTCCGCATCACCGCGGGCACGAGGTTGATCGCCGACCCGGTCAGCGCCGCCGTTCGCTGCAGAGGCGCCGGGAACGCGTCGAGCAGTTCGTGAGGATGCAGCACGCGGCTGAGCGGCGCCACCGAAAGTACCGCTGCCGCGATGCCGAGGGCGACGTCGACGCCGTACACGACTGCCTCGACGGTGATCGGGCCGCCGATGCCAGGAAGCGCACCGGGGATGGCCAGGACGACGTGGTTGCCGGTGTGGCTCAACACGGTGTTCAACAGGGCGGCCAGGACCACGGCGACCGCGGTCGCAACCATGAGTGGCCGCATCGCGGCGTCGGCACGGCGCAGGCTGAGCAGGACGTTGAGCGCGATCAGCAGCACCAGGGCGCGGTAGACGGGGTTGGTGCTGGTCAGGACGACCACGAGCGACGCCGCGGACCACGCCGCCCACGCACGCGGGTTCACCGTCCAGGCCTGGTGCGTCGCGAGCGGGCCAGCTGCGCGAGAAGAAGAAGGAGCAGCGAGGCGCCCAGGGCAGAGGCGATCCAGACGCCGGCGCTGGCAGATCCGGGGCTGCGGGGTGGCGGGGCTCCCACCTTGGTCTGCGCCACCACAGGCGGGATCGAGCCGCCGCCTGGTGAGGCGGAGCCCGATGGGGTGTCGCCGGCCGGTGATGTGCTTGCTTTTGAGCCAGCCGGCGCGGTCGAGGCCGGATGCGACGTCGCCGCGGCGGAGGGACCGGGACGCGCCGAGGCGGCGGATGCTGACGTCGGTCGCGGGACGGGCGTGGCTGGAACCGGTGCGGGGCACACGCCCGCCGGCGACGCGCCGGGGGGCGAACTGCCGCTCTGGCTCTGGTAGCGCAAGCCTTCCGCGTCCCCATCGCCGAACTCCGCAGTCGAGACGCCGTGTGAGGAGTAGGCCCAGGCGCCGTCGGAGCGGCTCACGAACAGCGCCCAAAACTTCCCGTCCTGGAAACAGCTGGTATAGCCGGCAGGCTCG
>CATPCA010000050.1 GCA_955652545.1 Candidatus Dormiibacterota bacterium | reverse complement strand
GACGAAGCGATCGAGGTCGAAGCCGTGCAGTGGCTGGCCGAGCTCATGGGCCACGTAGTTGGTGACGTCGACCACGTTGCCGATCGGTCGCAGACCGATTGAGCGCAAGCGTCGCTGCAGCCATTCTGGCGACGGAGCGACGGCGACGTTCTCGATGATGCGCACCGCGAACCGGGGGCAGCCCTCCGGGTCTTCGACCGTGACAGCGGCCCGGTTGGTCATGCTGGCGGCGCTGAGCAGCCCTTCGGGGATGGAGGTGTCGGGGTCGCGCACCGTCTCGCCGATCGCAGCAGCCATCTCGCGCGCGATGCCCACATGGCACAGGCAGTCAGGCCGATTGGTGGTCACCTCCACCTCGAGAACTGTGTCCAGGGTCACCGCCTCACTCAACGGCTGACCGGGCTGCCCGTGGTCGAGATGAAGGATGCCGGTGGCGTCCTCGCCCAGGCCGAGCTCAACCGCAGAGCAGAGCATTCCCGGAGAGTGGTACTTGCCGCCAAACATGGCCCGAACTCCCACCGGTTCGGTCCATCCGGCGAGCAGGGTGCCGGGCGGCGAATACGGCACCAGGTCATCGATGTTGAGGTTGGCGGCCCCGGTCAACACCCGGACAGGTTCAGCTCCGCCGACGTCGATGTCAGCGAACTGCACCCCCTTGGTCGACTCCGGCACGGGTGCCAGGCCGACGACGCGGGCAACGACGACCCCCGCAGGGCCGCGGTAGACGTGCTCGACCTCCGTCCCGGTCTCGATGAGGCCCTCTACGAGGGTGTCGAGCGGCGCGTCGAGCACCGCGTACTCGCGCAGCCACTCGAGGGACACCTTCACGCCTGGCTCACAAAGCGAACGTCGTTCTCGTACAACAGCCGGCCATCCTCGATGCCGTACGCCAGCATCGCGATGCGATCCGGGCCCATGCCGAACGCAAAACCGGAGAAGCGCGCCGGGTTGATCTTGCCGTTGCGCAGCACGTTGGGATGGATCATCCCGCCGCCGAGAATCTCCAGCCAGCCGGTTCCCTTGCACAGTCGGCACCCACGCCCGTCGCAGAGGGCACAGGACACGTCGACCTCCACTGACGGCTCGGTGAACTCGAAGTGATGTGGGCGCAGGCGTGTCCTCCTGTTAGCGCCAAACATCGAGCGGGCGAAGAATTCGAGCGTGCCCTTGAGGTCACTGAGCGCGATGCCTTCGTCGATGCACATCCCCTCCACCTGGAAGAACATGGGGAAGTGGGTGGCGTCATAGTCACGCCGGAACGCCTTGCCCGGAACGATGACTCGCTGCGGAGCGCCGCGCACCAGCATGCTGCGGACCTGCACCGGCGAGGTATGGGTGCGCAGCAGCCGGTCGTCGTCGATGTAGAAGGTGTCCTGGGTGGCCCGCGACGGGTGTCCCGGCGGCATGTTGACCAGGGTGAAGTTGTAACGGTCGTATTCAACCTCAGGACCCTCGACGGCGATGTAGCCGATCTGGGCAAAGATGCGCCGCACGTCGCGGATCACGCGCGATACGGGATGGAGGTGGCCGCGACGCAGGGGTGGCGGCGGCCAGCTGAGGTCGATCGCGTCGAGGCCGGCGCCGTCCCCGGTGGAAGCGAGAGCGGTGCGGCGCTCGTCGATGGCCTCGGTCACCCTCTCCACCAGCGCGTTGACGGTCTGGCCGAGGGCGCGGCGGGCCTCGGCGTCCGGCGTTACGCCGATGCGCTTGCGAAAAACGGTGAGCAGACCGTCGCCGCGACCGAGGTACCGCGAGCGGACCGCGTCAAGCGTCGCCGCGTCGGTGGCAGCCGCCACCTCCTCGAAGGCGGCCGCGGCCACCGTGTGCACGTCGGGGCCAGGCGTCTGCTCAGCCCCTGCGGCCGCTGGCATGCCGCGGTTGCCGGTCACGCCGACGTCAGAGCGCCCCGGGCCACCTCGACGAGCTGGGTGAACGATGCTGAATCCTCGACGGCGAGGTCGGCGAGCATCTTCCTGTTGATGTCGATGCCCGCGTTCTTCAGCCCGTGCATGAACTGGTTGTAGGCCAGCCCGTTCTGCCGTGCCGCCGCGTTGATGCGCGTGATCCAGAGACCACGCATGTCTCCCTTGCGCAGCTTGCGGTCTCGATACTGGTACGCCAGCGAGTGCATGACCGCCTCGTTGGCCGCCTTGAAGTGCAGCCTTCGGTCGCCCTGCATCCCCTCGGCCAACTCGAGGATCTTCTTGTGGCGGGCACGGGCTGTGACGCCCCGCTTGACTCTCGCCATGGTCTCTCCTCCGTCCTACAGGTAGGGGGCCAGGCGGCGCACGTGCTTGACGTCCGCCGGCGACACCGGCTGCTGCTTGTTCATCACTCGCTTGCGCTTGCCGCTCTTGTGTTCGAGCATGTGCGACTTGAAGGCCTTGCGCCGCATCACCTTGCCTGTGCTGGTGATGCGAAAGCGCTTCTGCGTGGCCTTATGCGTTCGAATCTTCGGCATTCTCTTCCCTCCGCTTGGCTGCGGCGTTGGTGGTGGTCTTCGGGGCGGCGGCCGTGGTCCTCTTCGCGGCCGCCGGGGACTTCTTGGCGGCCGGCGCCGGCCTGGCTGCTGTCGCCGGTTTCGCGGCTGCAGCCGGCGCTGTCGCCACGGCAGGGGGCGCATCCGGGCTTTGCTGAGCAGCCGGGCCAGGCGGCTCCGCGCTGGCACTGCCGTTGCCTGTGGCGGGGTGCTCCGGTGCGTGGCCGCGGTCGTCGTGCGGCCGATCGCCCCGGGCGTGCTTCTTGGTCGTCGGGCTGAGGATCATGATCATGTTCCTGCCTTCGACCAGTGGGGATCGCTCGATGATCGCGAGGTCACTGAGCTCATCGGTCATGCGATCGAGCAGTTTGCGGCCGTACTCCTGGTGGACCATCTCCCTGCCGCGGAACATGATCGTCAGCTTGACCTTGTCACCCTCGCCGAGGAACTGCTTCACCTTGGCCAGCTTGGTGCGGAAGTCATTGTCCGAGATCTTCGGACGGAGCTTCTGTTCCTTGAGCTGGACGACGTTGTGGTCCCTGCGACTGTCCTTTTCGCGCTTCAGGGCCTCGAACTTGAAACGTCCGTAGTCCAGGAGCCGGCAGACCGGTGGTTGGGCCAGCGGTGCCACCTCGACGAGGTCGAGACCGCGGTCGACGGCGAGCTGCCGGGCCTGCTCAATGGTGACGATGCCGAGCGCTTCATCGGTGGTGTCGTCGAACAGACGAACCTGCGGGATGCGGATCTGCTCGTTGATCCTCAACTCTCGAAAGGCGATGGGTGGAAACCTCCAAAACACAAAAACCTGGACAGCGATCCGCTATCCAGGCCCGGATTGATCTGGACCTCCAAGGCGAACCCGGAAGGTGGGGGCCGCAGCACACGGACCCTCTTTGCGGCGCCACGGTGGCGTCCGACGCGTGAGCATACCACCACCCAGCAGCAGCTACCTCACATGGCGCACGCCGTGGAGCAGCATCTCGCGGGCCCCGCGGCTGCCCGTGACCGGTGAATCCACCCACCCTCTCACCTCCCAGCCCGCCGCCGTGACTCCCGCCGATGCGGCGGCGAGCGCAGCGTCGAGGCTGGCCCGGTCAGACGGCGCGGTCGCGGTGCGCAGCTCGAACATCGGCTTCACCAGGCCGACGAGGACCGCCCCGGGCGCGATCCGCAGACGATCGAGCTGAGCCACCGCGGCGCTGAGGCTGAGGTACGAGACATCGATGGTGATCACCTCGATGGTGTCCGGGACCAGCGCGGTGTCGAGCTCAGACACGTTGACCGCTTCGAGGTTGATGACCCGCTCGTCCTGGCGCAGCGAGCCGAGCAGCTGACCGTGGCCGGCGTCGACCGCGTAGACGCGTCGCGCGCCGGCGCCGAGCAGCACCGTCGTGAACCCCCCTGCCGCCGCGCCGACGTCGAGCCCCACCCGGCCCGCGACGCCCACGTCGAAGGCATCCAGCGCGGCGCGCAGCTTGGCCGAGCCGCGAAGCACCGTCGTCGGGCGCGTGCTGACATGCGCGCCGGCCCGCACGCGCGAGCGGACGCTGGTCACGGGGACGCCGTCGACGAGGACATTCCCGGCTGAGATGAGGGCTCTGGCGTCATCCTCCGGGAAGGTCTCGCGCACCACGTCGAGGAGGAGACGTCCGGCGCGCACCACGTGTCCTGGTCAGCGGGGCCGGCGCTCGGCCGCCTCGCGCACCAGTCGCTCCACGAGGTCGAACACCGCGAGGTCCTCCTGCGAGCCGGTGCGCGTCGCACGCACCGTGACCACGTCGTCGCCGCGGTCGATGTCGTTGCGGCCGACCACCACCACGTAGGGCACCTTCTGCTTTACCGCGTCGCGGATGCGCCCCTGCATGCGCACGCCGGGCTTGTCGTCGACATCAGCACGCAGGCCGGCGGCGCGCAGCCGATCCGCCAGCGCCGACACGTAGCTGATCACCTCGGGGGAGTCGTCCTGCACCGGGATGATCGCCACCTGCACGGGCGCGAGCCAGAGTGGGAAGTGACCTGCGTAGTGCTCGAGCAGCAGCCCGAAGAAGCGCTCGATGGAGCCGAACAGAGCCCGGTGGATCATGATCGGGCGCGCCTGGCTGCCATCCGGCTCGACGAAGCTGAGGTCGAACCGCTGGGGGAACTGGAAATCGACCTGAACCGTGGAGATCTGCCAGGTACGGCCGATCGCGTCGCGTGCCTGCACGGAGATCTTTGGCCCGTAGAACGCACCGCCGCCCTCGTCCATCACCAGGTCGAGGTTCATCGCCATCGCGGCGGAGCGCAGCTCCTCGGTCGCCTCCGCCCACTCCTCATCGGTGCCCACTGCCTTGTCGGGTGGCTTGGTCGACAGCTCGAGGTAGAAGTCGGTGAGCCCGAAGTCGCGCAGCAGATCAAGCACGAAGGTCAGAAGCGAATGCAGCTCAGTAGCCATCTGTGCACGGGTGCAGAAGATGTGCGCGTCGTCCATGGTGAGGCCGCGGACGCGGGTGAGTCCGTGGATGACGCCGGACTTTTCGTAGCGGTAGACAGCTCCGAACTCGAAGAGTCGCAGCGGCAGCTCGCGGTAGCTGCGCGGCCGGCTGCGATAGATGAGGATGTGGAAGGGGCAGTTCATCGGCTTCAGGTAGTACTTGGTGCCGCCGTCCAGCTCCATCGGTGGGAACATGCCGTCCGCGAACCAGTCGAGGTGTCCCGAGGTCTGGAACAGGTCCTCCTTGGTGATGTGCGGCGAGTTGACGAACTCGTACCCCGCCTCCTCATGGCGCTGCCGCGAGTAGTCCTCCATCAGCTTGCGCACCAGACCGCCCTTGGGATGGAACACGGGGAGTCCCGAGCCGATCTCCTCGGGGAAGGAGAAGAGGTCGAGCTCGGCCCCGAGCCGGCGGTGGTCGCGACGTCTGGCCTCCTCGCGCTGGGCGATGAAGGCGTCGAGCTGCTCGCGCTCGAAGAACGCCGTTCCGTACACGCGCTGCAGCTGCTCGTTGTGCTCGTCACCGCGCCAGTAGACGCCGGCGACGCGCAGCAGCTTGACCGCGCGAAGCTGGCCGGAGTGGGCGACGTGAGGGCCGCGGCAGAGGTCGACGAAATTGCCGGTGCGATAGATCCCGACCTCCCCAACCTCGTCCCCCATGCGGTCGATGATGTCGACCTTGAAGGTCTGGTGAAGGTCGCTGAAGAGCTGACGTGCCTCGTCGCGAGACATCACCTCGCGTTCGTAGGGGATCCGCCGTTTGGACAGCTCCTTCATCCTGGTCTCGATTCGGGAGAGGTCCTCCTCCACGAAGTGCGCGCCGCCCGGAAGGCGGAAGTTGTAGAAGAACCCCTCCATGGTGGCCGGGCCGACGTCGTACTCCGCGCCCGGGTATAGCTCGACCACTGCGGCGGCCATCAGGTGCGCCGCGCTGTGGCGGAGGATGTCGAGGGTCAGCTCAGCCGGGACTGCGAGCGGCGGACCTGCCTCGGCGGAGTCGTCGACGATGTCGTCGGGCATGGCGGCGAATTGTAGAGATGCCGCCGGGCGCGTCGACGCCGCAGTGTTGAGGCCCCGGTCAGCTGCAGAGCCGGGACATGCCGCGCGGGACGTCCTCGCGCCCCTCAGAGAACATGGCCAGCGCCGCCTCTGGATTGTTGGCTGCCACCAGTCCGAGCCTGAGCTGCCGTGTCATCGGAATGACACGACGTGTCGAACGCCGCGCCGACACGCTGAGTCGCGCGTGACGCTCAGGGTCGAGCGAGCAGCAGCGAACGCTGCAGTACTTTGCTGTTGCCTTCTTCACCGGTACCGCGCACCCACGTCGCGCACAGATGCGACGCTGCGGACGCTGCGCGTCGTCCGGATCGATGTTGTCCTGACCTGCCACGGGCGGCAGTGTACGGCGCGGCTCACGCGCGTTGTCAATGGGCCAGATGTGATACATGCGCGCTTGACATCAGTGCACAACATTCGCGCGGTAGCACGTCAGCCTGTGCAAAGTGTGGACAACTGGTTTGGAGTGCCTCCAGCGACCTGTGGGCAAAGTGTGCGCAGGGTCCGAGCATGAAAAGTTCTTAAGACGTGTCATGACGACCGTGGGGTCAGCGCGGACCACATGCACGGCCACGACTTGGTATACGAGCCGCAGCGTCCGCGATCAGTGAGCCACGCGCCGCTGTGCTGCACCAAGTTGAATCGGCAGACGACAACCAGCCAGGTTGGTCAATCGGGTGCGCATCGCGGTCATCGATCAGCCACCCCTGGGGGGGGCCGAGGTCTGCCGCAACCGTGGTGGTCTGGGAAGGCAGTGGTGGGCGCATCTGGATTCGAACCAGAGACCTCTGCGATGTCAACGCAGCGCTCGTACCAACTGAGCTATGCGCCCGGGACGCACGACCGGCACCCGGCCCGCGGAAGTCCGCTGATGATACCAGTCGGACACGTTCCCCCCGGACGTTTCCGGTCTCTACACCGTTGCCTTCCGCGAACGGCCCACGCTCTTCTGGGCCGTGCTCAGGTCGTCGGCGGTGACCTCCACCCGCAGAACGCCCTCGCACTCGTGGCAGACGACATGGAACGCCTCGGGCGAGCGGATGGGCCTGGCAACGGCCTGACGGTGCCCGCAGCACTCGCACGTGACGATGGCCCGCATCTTGTCTTCTCCACTTCCCAGAGCAAACCCGCATCGAGGGGAACGGTGCCGGCCAGCTTTGCACCGGGTGGCGGGACCGAGGGAGATATGACACAGCCGCGACGACGTCGTTGCACGGCCGCGACGAGAGCTGGCGACGGCGGCTTCAGTCGTCGGCGTCCGTTACCGCGTCGAGCACCGCCAGCTGCTGCCAGAAGACCAGCCGAGCGACCACGGCGCCGAGCACGATGATGACGCCAAGTCCGGCCACAACGCTGGAAACCCCGACGGCATCGGCGATGATCCCGGCGACGAGCAGCGGAATCGCCACCGCCGCATTGATGACCGCGAAGATGCTGCCGAAGATTCGCCCCCGGGACTCCTCGTCGGTACGCTCCTGGAGCACGGTGAAGGCAGGGATCAGCAGCGCGCCGAGGGCGCAGCCGAACACGCCGCTGAGCACCAGCACCACCGGCACCAGGGCGCCCTGCACATCAAAATGGCTGAACAGCGGCGGCGCGATCCCGATCGCCGCCAGCGACGCCCCGCCCACGCCGAGGGCGGCGATCAGCGTGGTCGCTTTGGAGAGTGAGGCGCTGGGACGCTGGGCCAGCGCCGCTGCCATGGCGACGAGCCCGAGCGTCGCCGGGATCAGGACGAGGTACGTGTCCTGGTCGGAGCGGTGCAGCTCACGCACCATGAACACCGGTCCCAGCGCGAACACGGTGAAGACGACCACCAGGGCTGTGGCCAGCTGGTACAGGCCGAGCCGGATCGCCGGGTTGCCGGCGATCAGCCTGATCCCCTCGCGGAGCTCGCTGCGCAGGCTCGGCGGTCGGGGCACCGTCCGCACGGCGCGCAACGATGTACCGATACGCCAGATGGCGATGGCGGCAAGCGCGAACAACGCGGCGGCGATGTAGAACGGGGCGCGCTCGCCCACCAGCCGGATGGCCAGCGTCGCCGCCGGCACACCGAGTACCAGGGTGAGGATGACCGTGGTCATGAACAGCGAGGTTGCGCCCATGATCTGGCCGCGTCGCACCAGGGAGGGGATGCTCGCCGCCTCGGCGGGCGCGAACACCTGGCCGACGCCGCTGAACAGGAACGTGATGACGATCAGCGGCCAGGCCTGGTGTCCAACGACGGGCAGCACCTCGATGAGTGGGATCAGCAGCACCAGGACGCCGCGGATGAGGTTGGTGCCGATCATCAGGGTCCGCTTGTCGTAGCGATCGGCAATCACCCCCGCGGGTGCGCTGAGGAAAACCGACGGCAGCGTGTAGGCGATCATCAGCACCGACTGGATCGAGGCTCGACGGCTCAGGTCGAAGACGACGATGAGCAGGGTGAACATCAGGAACTTGTCGGCCAACTGACTCGCCGCCTGGGCCAGCCACAGCTTCCTGAAATCCGGCCGCGAGATCACCGCCCGGAAGCCCCGGCGTTCGTCGAGCAGCGGCGGCACTGCGGCCCGCGCGGCGTGGAGTCGGCGGGACGCAGGTGGCGCAACCTCGTCGCCGGGCTGGAAGGAGATGCTCGGTTCGGTCACGGCTAGGCGTCAAGGGTACGGGCGCAAAGGGCGATGCGGTGCCATTCGTCGATGTCGAGCGTGCCCGGCCGGCGCCCAGGGTCGATGCCGGCGGCCGCAAGCCAGGCCAGGCCACGCCGCTCGTCGCCG
>CATPCA010000049.1 GCA_955652545.1 Candidatus Dormiibacterota bacterium | reverse complement strand
GGCGATGGCGCGAGATGGTGCATCGGTCGGCGCTGGTGCTCAAGCTGCTCACGTTCGAGCCCACGGGAGCCATCGTGGCTGCGACCACCTGCAGCCTGCCGGAGACAGTCGGCGGAACGCGCAACTGGGATTACCGATACACGTGGCTGCGCGACGCCGCCTTCACGGTGTACGCGCTCCTGCGCATCGGGTTCACCGACGAGGCGGCCAGGTTCATGCGTTTCCTCGAGGCGCGCTGTCGCAACCTCAACGCCGACGGGTCGCTCCAGCTGCTCTACAGCATCGACGGACGCGATGGGCCACTCGAGGAGCAGCTCGACCAGCTCGATGGATACCGCGGCTCGAGGCCTGTGCGCGTCGGGAACGACGCCGCCGGCCAGGTCCAGCTCGACATCTACGGCGAGCTCATGGATTCCGTATACCTGTACAACAAGCACGGCGCGCCGATCTCATACGACCTCTGGGTGTCGCTGCGTCGCCTCGTGGATTGGGTCTGCAACAACTGGCAGCGCGAGGACGACGGCATCTGGGAGACGCGCGGGGGCCGGCGACACTGGGTGTACTCGAAACTCATGTGCTGGGTCGCCGTCGACCGCGGCCTTCGCCTCGCCGACAAACGATCGTTCCCGGCCAACCGAGACCACTGGCTGCGCGTGCGCGACCAGATCTACGAGGAGATCATGGCCCGCGGCTGGAGCGAAGAGCATCAGGCGTTCATGCAGTCATATGACGGTGACACGCTGGACGCGAGCAGCCTGATGATGCCGCTCGTGTTCTTTGTGGCGCCGAGCGATCCCAAGATGCTCAGGACCATCGACGCCATCACCCGATCGCCGGAGGACGGCGGACTCGTGGCCAACAACCTCGTCTACCGGTACAACAGCCTGGCAAGCCCGGATGGGCTCTCGGGCGCGGAGGGGACCTTCAACATCTGCACCTTCTGGCTCGTCGAAGCCCTCACTCGTGCCGGGAGTGTCGAACGCCCCCGCTTGGACGAGGCCAGGCTCCTCTTCGAGAGCATGCTGGGCTATGCCAACCACCTGGGGCTGTACGCCGAGGAGACGTCGATGACCGGCGAAGCTCTTGGCAACTTCCCGCAAGCGCTGACACACCTGGCGCTCATCAGCGCGGCCGTCAACCTCGATCGCGCCCTCGGTGACAGCAGCAGAGCCCGTGATTGAGTCTGTGCCCACGCGTACCACCCACGGGCAAGACCCGCCGCCAAACGGGAGCGGACGATAGAGGGGACGTCGTCGACAGTGCCTTCCCTAACCGCGCGCGTCCACTTGGCAGCCGCCGCGCCGCGTGGTACGTTCGCGCGGCGTTCCTGACAGTGCGGAGCGTTCGACGACGTCAGACAGCCACGGCGGGTACCGGCGCGGACTGACGGAGGCCCGGCGCCGCCATATGGCGAGGAGGTCGCTAGGCATGAGCGCGACGTTGAGCGGGCGCGTGGTGGGCGACGGCGGCGCAGGCGTCAGCGGCCTGCAGGTCGTCATCCGCGACGAGACGGCGCTCTGTCCGTCCGACCTCCAGACCACGACGACGGACGGCAGCGGGAACTACAGCGCCACGGTGCCCGACGATCCACTCTCGCAGGATGGCCTCGGCAGCGTGCGCAAGGTCGGCGTGCATATCTACCCGCCCAAGGGACCGCGCCAGCTGAGCTACGCGTCATACGACGTCACCGGATCCACGGTGCAGGCGACGGACGTGACGCTGCGCGCCGCCGATGTCAGCGGCTGGGCGGTGTCGCTGCCGGGGACGACCAACGCGCTCCCCGTGCGCAAGGGCAACGCGGTGCGGCTGCTGGTGGACGACAAGCTCGCCTGGGAGCACGTGGCCGCCGCGATGAGCTCGGCGCAGAAGGCCATCTCCGTCATGCAGCTCGAGATGGACATACCGCGCAAGTTCAACGCGACCCAATCCCAGGAGCGTCCCGAGATCATCCTGTCGTTCCCGGACACGTACGACACGCTGCATCCGACGGCGCTCGACGGGACCACCCCCAACCGACCGGAGCGCATGCTGCTCGACGCGGCAAGCGCCGGCAAGCAGGTGCGCGTGATGATCCCGCACCCGGACCTCGGCTTCGTCGCGGTGGCCGACTTCGTGATTCTGCTGGTGCCGATGCTGGTCGGGGCGCTCTTCGCCTTTCGCCCCGCGTGGACGTTCTGGGAGGGGATCTTCGGCCACATCCTCGGCGGCGGTCCCAAGGGCGACGCCGACGCGCTCAAAAAGTACTTCAAGGATGCCAGCAGCAGCGCGACGGTCGTCAACTTCACGACGCGAACGTTCAGCGTGGTGCACGCCAAGGCAGTGCTCGTGGACGCCGTCGTCGATGCCGTCGACAACGCGGAGGCGGTGCTCCTTGGATCGCCCTTCTCCCCCAGCTACTGGGATACGCTCAACCATCTGGTCTATGAGCCGCGGCGCGCTGACTGCGCCGGTGAGCCCATTCCTGTGCACGACGTCAGCATCGGCATCAGAGGCCCGGCCGTCGCCGACATGCAGCAGCAGTTCCTGCTCCACTGGAACCGCGACTGCGTCCCGGCCGACAAGGTGTCGGCGCTCGACCCCGCGCCCGCCGCCGTCACCGCCGGGTCGGGCGAGTACGCGGCCACGGTGCAGATTGCGCGCACCGTGAACGAGTCGACGATTCCGGGGCTCGACCCAGGCGAGGAGGGCGTGCTCGAGGCCTACCTGCGTGCGATCGAGAACGCCACCAAGTACATCTACTTCGAGAACCAGTACTTCACCAACGACACCATCGCCGACGCGCTGGTGGCCGCGCTGAACGACACGAGCCGCCGGCCCAACCTGCAGGTGATCCTGATGGTGAACGTCATCCCGGACATGCCGTTCTACCCCACGTGGCAGACGAACCTGTTCGAGCGGATCCGCAAGCATGCGGGCAGCAACGCGAGCCGCTTCGGCGTGTTCACCGCGTGGACGCATGAGACTGCGGCGCCGGCGCATAAGCATCAGAACCCGATCATCATGCCCAACTACCTGCACACGAAGAGTGCTGTCGTCGACGGCCTTTGGGCGACGATTGGGTCGGCCAACCTCGACGGCGCCTCGCTCGACCAGTTCCAGGTGCTGCGCGCGCTGCAGTTCGGCAACTACCGCAACGACGAGCTGAACTGCCTCATCTTCAACGGCGTCGACGGCGCCGATGCGACCGACGCGGTGGACCAGCTGCGGCTGGCGCTGTGGAGCGAGCACCTGGGCATCCAGGACAACGACGCACGGCTGTCGAAGCAGACTCTCGAGGCGAGCAACGGCTGGCTGAAGCTCTGGACTGACTCCGCCACGGCAAAGCTGCAGGCGCTGATCAACAACCCCTCGACCATCGACTCGTCCAACGGCCGCGTCCTTGCGTACCCGCCCGGTGCCACGTCCGGCTTCGGCCTGCTGTGGGGATGGTCGCATCCGCACAAGAACTTCCTGCAGACATCCAAGATCGGCGGCAAAGCGGTCGACCTGAGCAAGCTCGATCTCGTCGAGCAGACCACCGCGTTCAACTACGCGACCGGCAAGTGGGCGGACCAGTGATGTGCGCGTCGTCCGATCGCGGCGCAGTGATGTGTGCGCCTGCCGGCCGCGCCATCGCCGTCCGCCTCGGCGCACGTAGGTGATGTGGTAGTGCCCTCGTCGCTCGACGTCGCCATCCAGCGCGTCGGCGGCGCGCTCTACGACATCGGCGGCACCCTGGCGCGGCCGGACGGACCCGGCGAGCTCCTGGCGCTGCTGGGCTGGGACCTGCCGCCGGGTGCGAACGACATCGGGCTTGCGGCACTCGACTTCGTCGCGCTCATCGACGCCATCGAGAAGCTCGACGCCGCAATCACGATCGGAACTACCGGGCTCGAGCTCGACGCCGGCTACGCGTCCGTCGGCGTGGAGCTGGCCAAGCTGATCCAGGGCATCGACGCCGCCGTCACCAGCTTCAACGCCGCGGGCGACTACCTGGCCAAGACCGACATCGCCAACCAGTTCGCCGAGCGGCTCCTGGACTTCGTCGTCATCCGCTCTGTGCAGACCACGACGTCGCTGACCCTCGGGCTGCTCATGTTCCTCGGCATCGTCGAGATGCACCCGTACGACGCGGACCCGACGATCTACCAGGTGCGCCACGTGCGGCACGTGGTGCACTGGGACCGCATCCCGCGTGTCTTCTCCGACTTCAAGGGACTCCTGGCCGAGATCTACGGCTGGGGCCAGGCGAACGCCGACCCAACCGCCATCGTGCTTACCCTGGGCGCGATCATCGCGGGCTTCACCTCGGTGGTGCGCACGCGCGCGCTGCCCCGCCGCGCCGAGGCCGCGCTCGTCGGCCACGACGTGCCCGAGGCCGACACCAAGCCGATGACGCAGCTGCTGCTGAGCATCACCAAGGGCCTCGACGTGTCCGGGCTCGACGTCGGCGTCAGCGTCGCGGGCCTGCGCGCCTCGACCGACGGCGGCTCCGACATCGGCGTGGCGTTCATGCCGTACATCCAGGGCACGGCCGACCTCAGCTTCCCGATGAGCGACCGCATCACGTTCTCGATCGACGCCACGCTCAACGTCGACGCCGGTATCGCGCTCATTTTCCGGGCTGGCTCCGGCGCGTCGATCCGCAACAACCTGCTGGCGGGCGGACTCGCGGACGTCGCCGACGGCCACATTCTGGCCAAGCTCAGCGTCGCCAACGCCGACAAGTCCGCGATGCACCTGCTCAG
>CATPCA010000048.1 GCA_955652545.1 Candidatus Dormiibacterota bacterium | reverse complement strand
GCGGCGCCCATCCCGTCGGGATCGGGCTGGCTCGGCACGGCCATCCGGTATGCGCTCCTGCTCGCCCTGGTCGCCGCCGTGGTGCGGTGGCCGGGCCGGGCGTTCCAGGTGGCCCGCGCCCTGTACCGGCTGATGCGGACGGTGGTGGAGCGTGTGCTCATCCGTCGCGCGGCGAGCCGGCGAAGACGCCGCGCAGTGGAGGTGCGTTCCACCGCGATGCGCGCGCAGCGATTCGCGCGTCCGCATCACATTTACGACGAACTGTTCTGAGGCGGCGGCGGGCGCGACGGGGTGGCGCACGACGCTTGTTAGACTGATCGCGAGCGTCCACGTCACCGCAGGAGCAGACATGGCATTCGCACAGCAGCTCCGAGTTCCCGGACCCACTCCCCTGCCCGACCGCGTGATCAGGTCGGCCTCGCGTCAGATGATCAACCACCGCGGCCCGGAGTTCGCAGCCCTGCTCCGCGACATCGAAGAGGGACTGCGCTGGGCGCTGCGCACCAGCAACGACGTGCTCATCTATCCCTGCAGCGGCACCGGCGGACTCGAGGCCGCGGTGGTCAACCTGCTCAGCCCGGGAGAGCGCGCGCTCTTCTGCACGATGGGTTCGTTCGGCGACCGGTGGGCCGACATCGGCGTTGGCTATGGCGCCGACGTTCTCCGGCTGCGCGTTCCGGACGGCGAACCGATCGACCCCGAGGATGTCGACCGCATCCTCGCCGAGAACAGCAACATCAACACCGTTTTCGTCACACACAACGAGACCAGCACCGGCGTCACCAACGACCTCCGCGCCCTGGCGGCGGTGATCAAGGGACGCGGCAAGTTGCTCGCTGTCGACTCGGTGAGCGGCGCGGGTTGCCTGCCACTGGAGACCGACGGGTGGCAGATCGACGTCCTGGTCACCGGTTCGCAGAAGGGCTGGATGGCTCCTCCCGGTGTCGCCATGGTGGCGGTAAGCTCGGCCGCGTTGGCGCGCGCCGAGACCGCGACAACGCCACGCTGGTACCTCGATTTCGCCCGTGAGCGCAAGTACCAGCAGAGGTCGCAGACCTACACGACGCCGGCGGTCTCCGTCCTGTACGCCATCCAGGAGGGCCTCGCCATCATGCGCGAGGAGGGCATGGAGAGCGTGTGGGCGCGGCACACGAGGGTCGCCGAGATGATCCGCGCGGGCGTCGACGCTGTGGGCTTGAAGTTCCTGGCGGCAGAAGGGCATCGCAGCGACACCGTGACCGCGATCCTCAACCCGGTCGACGGGGCGGACGCGCTCAAGGAGCTGCTCACCACGCTGCGCGCTCGCCACGGACTGGTGCTCGCCGGCGGCCAGGGCGACCTGAGTGGCCGTATCTTCCGGATCGGCCACCTCGGCATGGTCGACGAGAGCGACGTGTACAGCATCCTGGCCACGCTCGAGCAGGGACTGCACGAGACCGGCATGCGCAGCCGCGTTGGGCTGGCGGTGCCGGCCGCCCAGGCGGTGGTGCGGAGCCTGCTGGTGACCGGCCAGCCGGCCGGGGTGGGTTGAGCCCGCTGGCTGAGGCGCCGCAGTCCGTGGAGACGTCAGCGGCCGCGCCCGAGGGCGGCACCGTGCGCATCCTCGTGGCCGACCCGATCGCGGCCGACGGTGTCGACCGGCTCCGCGCCGCCGGGGACGTCGACGTCGAGACCGGGCTGACCCCCGAGCAGCTGATCGCGCGAATCCCCGGATATGACGCGCTGGTGGTCCGCAGCGAGACCAAGGTGACCGCCGACGTGCTGGCCGCGGCAACCCGGCTGCGCGTGGTGGGACGCGCCGGGGTCGGTGTCGACAACATCGACATCGACGCGGCGACCCAACACGGCGTGCTCGTGCTCAACGCCCCGACGGGCAACACCATCGCCGCCGCCGAGCACGCCGTGGCGATGATGCTCGCGCTGGCACGCAACATCCCGGCCGCTGACGCGTCCCTCCGCGCCGGGCGTTGGGAGCGCTCGCGGATGATGGGCGTGGAGCTTCGCGACCGGACGCTCGGCGTGCTCGGACTGGGCAAGATCGGTTTCGAGGTCGCTCGCATCGCGGGCGAGGGCCTGCGCATGCGCGTCATCGCGCACGACCCCCTGGTCTCCCACGACCGCGCCGAACAGGCCGGCGCGGAGCTCGTCGACATGGACACCCTGCTCGCCGAGAGCGACGTGATCACCGTGCACGTGCCGCTGACCGACCGCACCCGCGGCGTCATCGGGGGCGCGGAGCTGCGCCGGATGCGCAGAGGCGCGCGGATCATCAATGTGGCCCGGGGCGGGATCATCGACGAGGCGGCGCTGGCCGAGGCCGTGCGCGACGGCGTCATCGCCGGCGCTGCCGTGGACGTCTTCACCAGCGAGCCCGTACAGGCAGGGCATCCGCTCATCGGCGTCGACGGCATCGTGGTCACGCCCCACCTCGGCGCCAGCACCGCCGAGGCTCAGGTCAACGTCGCCGCCGACGTTGCCGACCAGATCGTCGAGTTCCTCCGCGGTGGATCGCCGCGCTACGCCGTCAACGCGCCGTCCATCAACGCCGAGGAGCTGGCCAGGCTGCGCCCCTACCTGGAACTGGCCCGCAAGATGGGATCGCTCGCCGCGCAATTGAGCAGCGGTGGGGTGAGCAGGGTGATCTGCAGCTACGCCGGCGAGCTGACCGACGTCGACACGACGCTGCTGACCGCGGAGGTGCTGCGCGGCCTGCTCGGGCACTACTCGGACGCGCGCGTCAACGCGGTCAACGCCAAGACGGTGGCCCGCTCGATGGGCGTCGACGTCGACGAGCACACCACCACGCGCAGCGTCGACCACACCAACTCGATGTTCGTAGAGGTCGTCGGCGAGCAGCGGCTACTGGTGGCGGGGACGCACTTCGAGGGCATCCCGCGGATCACCCGCATCGATGACTTCCGCGTCGACATGCACCCGGCCGGGACGTTCCTGGTGGTGCAG
>CATPCA010000047.1 GCA_955652545.1 Candidatus Dormiibacterota bacterium | reverse complement strand
GGAACGTCCCGCTGGGCGGTGGTGGCTTCCTCGCGTCAGAGAAGGTGAAGATCGAGATCGACGGCGAGCTCGCTCAGGACAAGGACGAGGTGGCCGAGTCTGCGCAGGCCGAGGCAGCGACCACAACATAGATCTCAGGCAACGGCGTCCGCCCGAGTGACCTCCGGGTCCTCGGCGGCGCTGTTGCGGAACAGTGCGGACGGCAACCAGTTCCAGCTGCCGAGGATGGCGGCGAATGAGGGCACCAGGATGGTGCGCACCGGGAAGGTGTCCATGAGCACGCCGGCCGCGATCCCGTAGCCGATCTGCTTGTCAGTCGTTCTCAGCCGAATCGGCCAGCTTCTCCAACGCGGGGAGTGCTGCCAGCACTGCGGCCCGGTCCGTGTCCCCGAGGGACCGAAGGCCGCCGTAGATGAGCGTGGTGCCGTTTCGCCGCAGGTCCTCGAGGAACGCCAAACCATCGGCCGTGGCCGAGACCCGCGACGAACGCGCATCGTCGGGGTCGCGGACACGGATCACCATTCCCCGCTCCACGAGGCTGTCGACCAGTCGCGACAGAGTCGATGCGGACACGCCCTCCCGCGTGGCGAGGTCGCCCAAGCGCACCGGCATGCATCTCGAGACGGTGGCCAGTGCGGACAGCTGCGACTGGGTCAGCTCACCGAGCCCGGGACGCCGCAGGCGACGGCTCAGGCGGGCCACCGCCCGGCGCAGGCGTGCAGCGGCGTCACTGTCCAGGGCGATGCGGGTGGTTTGATGGTTGCTGCCGCGGGTGGGACGTGGCCGATGCGATGACGGCTGGGGCGTCGGCGGCAGCAGTTTGCTTGGCACAAGCAAAGTATATACTGACCGCCGTGAACCGGACGAGCAAGACCCGGCGCATCGGCGTGCACGCCGGCCATGACAACTACAAGTGGTGGGCTCTGTCGTGCACCAGCCTCGGGATGCTGATTGCCACCATCAACTCAGGCACTCTGATCATCGCCCTGCCGGCCCTGGAGCGCAGCCTGCACACCACCCTGCTCGAGTTGGTCTGGGTCATCCTCTCGTACATGATCGCGTCGACCGTGCTGGTCCTCAGCGCGGGGCGGCTGTCGGACCTGTTCGGTCGCAAACGGGCGTACGTCGGTGGATTCCTGCTCTTCGGCTTCGCTTCACTCGGGGCTGGTTTCTCGGGGTCGGCGACGGAGCTGATCCTGTGGCGTCTTGTCCAGGGAGTCGGCGGGGCGCTGCTGTTTGCCAACGCGCCGGCGATCGTCACGGATGCCTTTCCCAGCCGTCAGCTGGGCGTTGCCATGGGGAGCAACACCATGATCGCCGCGGTCGGACTGGTGCTCGGCCCCGTGCTGGGCGGAGCCTTGGTGGCCATCTCCTGGCAATGGGTCTTCTGGTTCAACGTGCCGTTGAGCATCGCCGGCGCGCTCTGGGCCGCTGTGGTCCTCCACGAGATCGGCCGCCGCGATACAGAACGCGGGCTCGACCTGCTCGGCTCGGTGACCTTTCTTGTCGGCCTGACCGGCTTCGTCTTCGCCATCTCTCGCGGCGGCCTGTCCGGGTGGGCTGACGCAACGGTCATCGCCGGTTTCGCCGCGGGCGCGGTGCTGCTGCCTCTGTTTGTCTGGATCGAGGCTCACCAGCGAGCCCCGATGCTCGACCTGACGATGTTCCGGAGCCGGCTGTTCTCCGCCGCGTGCGGCGCCGCCTTCCTGAACGGCCTCTCGCGCTTTGCATTGATGTTCGTCTTCGTCTTCTACTTCCAGGGGCCTGAGGGTGACAGCGCCATCGTGGCCGGCCTCAAGTTGATCCCGCTGGCCCTCGGGATGCTGATCGCCTCACCCGTTGCCGGTGTCCTGGCAGACCGTCACGGCTCTCGGGGCCTGGCAACAGCCGGCATGCTCGTGAGCGCAGCAGCGTTGGCGCTCATGACCACCCTGGTGGTGGAGTCGCCCTACTGGCAGGCGGCGCTCTGGCTGTTCGCGGTGGGCGTGGGATCTGGCATGTTCAACTCACCCAACACGGCGGCAATGATGGGCGCGGTATCGCCGCAACGACGCGGCGTGGCAGCCGGCGCCCGCACCCTGATCACCAATTCGGGCGCGGTCATCTCGATCGCCTTCGTCCTCGCCGTGATCACCGCCGCGGTACCTACGCCGGTTCTCTTTGCCATCTTCTCCGGCGTCACCAGTGGTCTGTCTGCACATCAGCTGAACCCGTTCATCAGCAACATGCACCTGGCGCTGTGGATCCTCGCCGCCATCTCCCTGGCCGGTGCGGCGGTGTGCGCGATGCGTCCCGTCGAGGCACAGGGCTCAGGCAAAGCGTCGACAGCAGAAAGCCAAGCCACCACGCTGATAGCCTGAGAGGTCCGAGGGACCGCCCCTCAGTGGGGGAGCCTCGCGAAAAGGGCGACGAGGCGCTGGTAATTGCTGATCCACGCGTTGTTCCAGTCCGCGTCCTCAGGGTGACTTGCAGTGTCGGCGGCGTGGGCCTGCTCGGCCTGCGTGAACCAGCCCAGGGCCTGGCTGACCTGCGCCTGCGTCGGAGCGGTGTGGTTCTGGCAGATCCCGGACACCTCGAGGTTCACCGCGGTCCACTCCGCCGCGTAATTGCGGAAGTACGAGACCAGTGGGGTGCCCGTCCCGTAGCGCGTGTCACGGCCGCTCTGCACGGCGGCGGCCTCATCGAGGTCGAGCTGGGCGTCCCGGCTCAGCGTGCCGCCGGCCCAGGCGCAATCGGCGCCCGACCAGGTCACCCGGATGACCGTTGCCGGCACGGCGGCCGCGGTGGGGATGACGACCGCGATCGGCGGCTGAGAGGTCGAGAATGCGCCCGGTACGCCGGCACGCGCCTGCGGCGGCCGCAACACCGGCGGTGGCGGCGCGGTGAGGTCATTGGCGGGGGGTCTGGCACCGGCGAAGATGCTGTGCAGGCGGTCCGCAGCCTGCTGGGCAGCGGCCTGTGCCGTGGGGACCAGGGTGGGATTCTCCGAGACGACGAAGCCACCGACCAGGGCGGTGACGCACAGCAACCAGAACGGGGCGAGCCGCTTCGCGAGCCGGCGATTGGCCGCGGTCGCGTCTGGGTCATGACCGTTCACGCACGGCCCCCGACTGCGTCCCCCCCGAGATCGCACCGTTCAACCCTCGTCGATCGGCTTTTGGCACGTTTGGCGCGAGTGCAAGGATACGCTTTCGGGGCACTTTTCGCTTGCCGCCCTGTCCCGTAGGCTGCGCGGTCTCACGGGCTTACAGGAGGACACGTTCAATGACCAACGGAGTGATCCGCACGACCATCAATGAGCAGGTCGTTCCCGGGCGGCGGCTTGGCAGGCACATCGCGCATGACCCGCGGTCGCGAGCCTACGTGGCAGCCACGGCGCCACAGGTACAAAGCGTGACCCACAATGCCGTGGGACTGCCCCTGGACCAGGGGAAGATCGGGTCGTGCACCGCCAACGCACTGTGCGGAGCTCTGAACTCGGCACCGGATTTCAAGGGCGGGACTCCACGTCAGGAGAACGACGCCGTGCAACTGTACGAGCTCGAGACCAAGCTGGAGGGCCAGCCGTACCCG
>CATPCA010000046.1 GCA_955652545.1 Candidatus Dormiibacterota bacterium | reverse complement strand
TCAGAGACGGTCCCCGTACGGCGGCTGCCGCCGTACGGAAACGTCACCCGACTACCGATCGCGATGGCGCCGTCGGGCGCGGCCTCCGTCAACGGCCCGAGGGCCGGAAGCAATCGCTGCAGTAGACGGGCTTGTCGCCACGTGGCTGGAAGGGAACGCGCGCGATCCCGCCACACCCGGCGCAGGTCACCTCGTACATCTGGCGCGGCCCACTGGAGCGGGCGCCGTAGCTGCCGCCGCCGCCGCCGCCACCGTAGCCGCCGCCGGAACCTCCACTGGCTGCGCGGCGCGCTGCTCGGCAGCTCGGGCAGCGGGATGGAGGATTGGTCAGACCGCGGGAGGCGAAGAACTCCTGTTCTCCCTCGGTCCAAATGAAGTCAACGCCGCACTCGCGGCAACGCAGGGTCTGGTCTACCGGCACGCGCCAAGGTCCTCCGCCGGGACGTTTGGGCGCCCGGTCATAAGTGATACGTGCGGCAAACCATACACGGTCGGCGGTCAACTCGCCACAGGTTCAGGGGTCCGCAGGGACGCCGTGCGGTGGGCGCTGTTACGATCGGGCCGGCCCCGGACAGGAGCGGGCCAGGGCGCACAGGGCGTCGTGGTGGCCGCCGGTGGGGTCGGAGGACACCATGAGCCGTACCCGCCGCCGCCTGTTCACCTCGGAGTCCGTCACCGAGGGGCATCCCGACAAGATCGCCGACCAGATCAGCGACGCGGTCCTCGACGCGGTCCTCGAGAAGGACCCGCTCGGCCGGGTGGCGTGCGAGACAGCTCTCACCACGGGCACTGCGCTGGTCTTCGGGGAGATCTCGACGGAGGCCTACATCGACATCGCCGGGGTCGTCCGCCGCACCATCAAGGACATCGGGTACATCCGCGCCAAGTACGGGTTCGACTACGAGACGTGCGGCGTCCTCGTCTGCATCGACGAGCAGTCGCCTGACATCGCCCAGGGAGTCAACACCGGCGGGGCCGGCGACCAGGGAATGATGTTCGGGTTTGCCTGCGACGAGACCCCCGAGCTGATGCCGGCGCCGATCCAGCTCGCCCATGGGCTGGCTCGGCGCCTCAGCCAGAAGCGACGCGACGGCACCCTGCGCTGGGCGCGTCCCGACGGCAAGACCCAGGTCACCGTCGAGTACGACGCGCAGGGCAGGCCGCGGCGAGTCGACAACGTGCTGGTCAGCATCCAGCACTCCGAGGACGCCTCCCATGAGCAGGTATTCAGCGACGTCCAGGAGCACGTCGTGGAGGCGGTGATCCCGGCCGAGTGGCTCGACTCGTCGACCATCCGGCACGTCAACCCCACCGGCCGGTTCGTGATCGGCGGCCCCCAAGGGGACGCAGGGCTCACCGGGCGCAAGATCATCGTCGACACCTACGGCGGTTACGCGCGCCACGGTGGCGGCGCGTTCAGCGGCAAGGACCCGACCAAGGTCGATCGCAGCGCCGCCTACGGCGCGCGCTGGGCGGCCAAGAACGTCGTCGCCGCCGGTATGGCGACCAAGTGCGAGATCCAGGTGGCGTACGCGATCGGCGTGGTCAAGCCGGTCTCCGTGCTGGTCGAGACCTTCGGCACCGAGACCATCCCCGTGGAACGCATCGAGGAGCTGGTCGACAAGTTCTTTGACCTCTCCCCGTTCGGGATAATCTCGGCGCTGGAGCTGCGCCGGCCCATCTACCGGCAGGTCGCCGCGTTCGGCCACTTCGGGCGGAGCGACCTCGACCTTCCCTGGGAGCGCACCGATCGAGCCCTCGACCTCGCCGAGGCCGCGGGCACCCAGCCGATCCTGGCGGTGGCGGCCGGCTGACTCTTCAGGGTCGTGCTGGGGCATCATCCCGGCCGTGGCCTTCCACGTCCTCATCCTTGCGGGCGGCAGTGGGTCGCGGCTGTGGCCGCTGAGCCGTGCCGCCGCGCCCAAGCACCTGCTCCCCCTCGGACCGGGCGGCGTGACGCTGCTCCGCGCGACCGTCGACCGGGTGGCGCCGCTCGGGGGCAACCTCCACGTGGTCACCGAGGCGGCCCAGGCAGCAGGCTGCCGGGAGGCGCTTCAGGGCGTGACCGCTCCGGTGTCAGTGATCAGCGAGCCCTGCGCGCGCGGGACTGGCGCCGCGCTCGGGCTCGCCGTGCACCAGCTGGCACGGTCCGATCCCGACGCGGTGATCGTCTCCGTCCACGCCGACCACCACGTGGGCGATGACGATGCCTACCGTGCCGCCGTGCTGGCGGCCGCGGGTTGGGCGGTGGCCACCGGCGGCCTGGCGACGGTGGGGCTGACGCCGACATCGCCGGCAACCGGTTTCGGCTACCTCTCGCTCGGCGAGACGCTGCATCCTGACCGCTGGACCCCGCCGCCTGGCACGGGGGCTGACGCCGCGCTGCTCGCGGCCGCGTCCGCCCTTCCGGCGGCGAAGGCTGAGGGATTTGTCGAGAAGCCCGATCGGGAGCGGGCCGAGCAGTACGTGGGCGACCGGCGTCACCTCTGGAACCTCGGGCTCTTCGCCTGGACGGCTCCCGTGTTCCTCGCCGAGCTGGCCGGCGCCGATCCCACCATGGACGCGACCCTGCGCGACATTGTCGCGGCGCGCGCCGCGGGCGACGAGGATGGCGCCGCCCGGCTCTACGCGGCGCTGGCGCCGGTGGCGGTGGAGCCGCTGGTGTTCGAGCGCACCAGCAGGCTCACCGCAGTGCGGGCCACGTTCGACTGGTCGGACCTCGGCACGTGGGCCGACCTGGCCTCGAGCGTGGCCGCCGCGGCGGACGCAGACGGCAACGTCAGCAGTGGGGAGACGCTGCTGCTCGACTCGCGAGGCTGCTATGTCATGTCGGCAGGCGGTCGTACGGTTGCGCTGGTGGGCGTCGACGGGCTGGCCGTCGTCGACACGGGCGACGCTGTGCTGGTGCTCCGGCTGGGCTCAGAGCAGCTGGTCAGGGAGGTGGTCGAGCAACTGCGCGCCACAGGGCAGCCCGACCTCATCTAGGGCTGGGCCGCTGCGCTCAGGGCGGCGAGGGCTGCCCGCTCACCTCGAACACGGCTGAGGCGATCGTGCCGAGCGGCGTGGGGCCGCTCAGGCTGAGCGTCGTCTGCTGTTTGGGCTGAACCTTGACCTGGCCGCCGATGGCGTCGCCGACGAGGTTGTGGC
>CATPCA010000045.1 GCA_955652545.1 Candidatus Dormiibacterota bacterium | reverse complement strand
CGGGCCGCCAACCGCGCGCGATAGAGGACGATCGGATCGTAGGCGGCCCAGGCCGCGACCTCCTCGTCAGGGCGGTACTTGCCGGGATCCGCACGGGAATGACCCGTGGAACGGTAGGTGCGCGCCTCGATAAGCGATGGACCGCCGCCGCTGCGGGCGCGCTCGAGGCACTCGCGGGCGATGAGGTACATCGCGTCGGCGTCGTTGCCGTCGACGAGGATGCTGTCGAGCCCGTACGCGGCGGCGCGATCCGCCGCCGGGTTGGCGACGGCGGTGACCGCACCGATGGGCGTGTACTCCATGTAGAGGTTGTTCTCACACACGAACACCACGGGCAACTTCCACACCGCTGCCAGGTTGAGCGACTCGTGGAAAGCGCCGATGTTGGTGGTGCCGTCACCGAAGAACGCCACCGCTACGCGCGGCTCCCCACGGTACTGCGCCGACCACGCGGCGCCGAGAGCGATGGTCAGGTGAGCGCCGACGATCGCGTAGGACCCCATGACGCCATGGTGGACGTCGGTGAGGTGCATCGATCCGCCCTTGCCAGACAGCACACCGCAGCTGCGCCCGAGCAGCTCACCCATGACCCCGGTCATCGACGTTCCCCGCGCCAGGGTGTGCGCGTGGCCACGGTAGGTGGCGAACGTGTAATCCTTCTCGTCCATCGCTTCGCCGAACGCGGCGGCGATCGCCTCCTGCCCCAGGGACAGATGACTGGTGCCCTTCACCAGGTTCTGCATGAACAGGTCGTAGGCGCGCTTCTCGAACTTGCGCATCCGGACCATCTGCGCGAACAGCGCCAGCTGCGTGGTGGATTCGACGCTGCCGCCGGGGCGGTACAGCGTGGTCGGGTCGACCCCTGGCGGTCCCGTCGCCCCGGTGATGTCGGTGGATGCGGACATGTGCGTGGCTTCCTCTGGTGGGGATTGGCTTCCAGTCAATACCTGTTGGCGACGAACAGCTCTTCGGCGGGGAAGAGCGTCAGCAATGCGCAGCCGTCGGCTGTGACCACCACCTCCTCCTCGATGCGTGCTGCTGACTGGCCGTCGCTGGCGGGGCAGTACGTCTCGAGCGCGAACACCATGCCCTCGCGCAGCTCGATGGGGTTCTCGAGCGAGGTGAGGCGGGAGATGATCGGCCGCTCGTGCAGTCCCAGCCCGAGGCCGTGGCCGAACTGCAGCCCGAAGGCCTCCATCTCGCTGCCGAACCCGAAGTCAGTTGCTTTGGGCCACAGCCGGGCGATCTTGTCGGTGGTTGTTCCCGGCTTGACCATCTCGATGGCCGCGTCGATCCACTCTCGAGCGCGAACGTATGCGTCGCGCTGAGCCTGGCTCGACCGGCCCACCGCGAAGGTGCGGTAGTAGCAGGTGCGGTAGCCGTTGAACGACTGGATGATGTCGAAGTACGCCTGGTCTCCGGGGCGAATCAGGCGGTCCGAGAAGTTGTGTGGATGCGGATTGCAGCGCTCGCCGGAGACCGCGTTGATCGCCTCGACATCGTCAGATCCCATCTCGTAGAGGCGCTTGTTGGCAAGCCCGACGATCTCGTTCTCGCGCACGCCCGGCTTGAGCGCCTCGGCGATGTCCTGGTAGACGCCGTCGACCATCGCGGCGGCAGTGGACAGCAGAGTGATCTCGTCCGCCGACTTGATCAGCCGAGCGTCGAGCATCACCTGCTGTGCGTCGCGAACGTCAATGCCCGCTCGCTGCAGCTCGAGCAACATCGGCGTTTCTGCGATGTCGACCCCGACTGGCATGCCGGCGACGCCGGCTGCTTTCAGCTCGGACTGGATCTCCGCGACCGCGCGCCTGATCAGGCCGGCGTCCGGCGCCACCGCACCTCGGAGCCCGAGCATACCGGCACGGCTGTTCCCCGGCCTGATCCACGGCGCGTATAGCTGATGATGCCGCGCCGCCGATCCGAAGTCCCAGACAATCGGCTCGCCGCCGCGTGTCAGCAGCACGTAGCGCGCCACCTTGTCGCGCGCCCATTCTCCGATCATCGTCGCCGAGACGTAGCGGACGTTGTTGACGTCGAAGAGGAGGAGCGCGCCCAGCTCTGACGCGTCGAGCGCCGCGCGAGCTCGGGACAGCCGGTAGCCGCGCAGGCGGGTGAAGTCGACGCGCTCTTCGAAGTCGACGTTCATGCGACCAGGGCTGGGCGGCACCCCGCCGACCAGCGGGCTCATCGCCGCCCACCCTCCGACGCTGTCAGCTGGTCGCTCATCCAGTCCGCCATAAGAGGCCTGTACTTGTACGCGATGTTGTTGCACACGTGATTGCCGTCCGGGTACATAACCAGGGTTGCGTTCGGCGCTTCCCGCGCGATGCGCTCCGCCTGTTGGGGCGGGAAGAGCCGATCGCGGGCACCATGAATGACCAGGAAAGGTTGGGTGACCTTGCCCAGGACACCCTCGAGATTGAGGGTGTACGCCTTCTCCCTGGCCTCCGCCTCATTCGCGGACTTCGTGTAGAAGACGTAGCCGCCGCGCGTGAGCGGGTTGAGAGCATCCCAGCAGTCACCCAGGTTATACGGCCCCGCCAGCCCGACCACGGCCGAGAGGCGCGGCTCGTGCGCCGCCGCCCGCGGTCCGTAGATCGCGCCCATGCTG
>CATPCA010000044.1 GCA_955652545.1 Candidatus Dormiibacterota bacterium | reverse complement strand
CGCCGCTCCCGTGCGGGTCGGCGAACGACTCCATGTTGGTGAGCGGGTTGGCGCCACTCTTCCTCCACGGGGCGGCCGTCGGGTCCTCGCCGATGGCGACGAGTGCCTGGATGACGATGGCGTCGCTGTCGGGGTCGCTGCTGCCTGTTGTCGCGAAGCTGAAGCCTCCGTCGGCTTGCTGCGCGGAATGCAGGTACGTGTTGACGGCCGGCGTCGCGGTGACAACGCCCGCTTTTCCCAGTGCCTGCATGATGATGCCCGTGTCGTTGGTGTCGCTCGATGTGTCACCGCAGAACACGGGGGGCGTCGCGGCGGCGTCGGTGATGGCAAACCCGAAACCGCCGCCGGGTCGCTGCGCGCACCTCAGCCACCGGTGGAGTGAGCCGGCAGGCTGTGCCCGGCGGCCAGGTCGGCGAGAACCGCCAGCGACTGCGAGAACGCGTTGGCGGTCTCGATGGTCGCGTTGGCATTGTGGAATGCGCCGTTGGGCTCGAGGAAGCCGCCACCGCTCGCCGGCGCGTTGAGCTTGGTCAGCCACGCGGAGGCGTCGATGGCGGCGGGCTTGCCTGCGGCGACCCAGGCGAGCACGTACTTCGCCGCTCCGCCGGCGGTCGTGATCGTCGAGGCGTGGCCGCTCAGATAGTGATACGCCGAGGTCCCCGACGCACCCTTCAGCGTGGCTGGGTCGTAGCCGCTGTCGGCGACGCTGATCACGGTGTCCTCGGTCGCACCCAGCGAGGACGCGATGCTGCCGTTGCTGCCGACCTGGCCGTACAGGTAGCGAAGTGCAGCGTTGGCCTGAGATGTCGCCGGGGTTGCCGCGAAGACCGTCGCGGCCAGGAACAGGACTGTCATGCCGAGAGCGGTCAGAGTCGCGCCGACCGCTGCACAGTGACGTCGCATCGAGGTCTCCCCACGGCGCGTGGAGTCCCGCAACGATGAGACCCTCGCCGCATGAGGGGCCCACCTTCCCGTTTCGCGCGGGCTCAGAGTGGTTCCGCCCCGACGGAGGTCTCCTGGCTCACGGATCAGTGCAGCTCGGCCGTCTTCCCAGGACCGTGTCCCAGTGACCGGTGGCCGGCTGCTCCCCGTTGACAGTTGCGCGACAGCCCCGGATTCTCACCGGATTCCCTGTCGCCGGAGCGCGGTGGCGAAAGTCTATCAGTCGACGGTGATGGTCACCGGGACATTGCCGCGGACGGCGTTGGAGTACGGGCAACGACGGTCCGCGGCTTCGACCAGGCCTTCTGCGGTGGCGCGATCAGAGATCGATGGCAATGTCACGTGGAGCTCGACGGTGATGCCGAAGCGGCCCTCGCCGATGGTGCCGAGGCCGACACGCGCCCTCACCGTCGAGTCGTCGGCGACAAGTTCCTTGCGGCGAGCGATGCCGAGCAACGCACTCTGGTAGCACGCGGCATAGCCGAGCGCGAAGAGCTGCTCGGGGTTGGTTCCCGGGCCACCGTCGCCGCCGAGCTCACTCGGGCTGGAGAAGTCGACCTGCAGCCGGCCGTCCGACGTCTTGCCATGGCCCTTGCGCCCGCCGGTCACCATCGCTTCAGCGGTGTACATGACCCGCGCCGGCTGCGTGGTGGTTGTGTCGGTCATCGAGGTCTCCTCATGCAGCGCGGTTACGGCGAGCGACGACCCCCTCGCCGAGCATCGTACCCAGTCGACGCGCTCGGTCAGGCCGCGTGATCGACGCGCGAAGCCCAGTAGTGAAGGGTGGCTGCCTGCTCGGCCTGCTGGGCGCGAGCCAGCCACGATCGCCACTCGTCTTCATAGGAAGAAGGGGGAGCGAAGAGCGCCATCCACTTCCAGTCGGGCGGAAGCTCCTGCGCATGTCGGGCGAGAGGTGTCAGCGGTTCCATGGTCCAGTCCTTTGAATGCCGGAATGGCACGACTACAGCGTCCCGCACGCCGGTCGATTCAAAACGCGACACTCGTTCCGAACTGGGCCTGCCGGTAGACTGATCTCATGCCACGCGCCATCGCCGGTCCGGTTGCGGTCATCTCCATGCATGCCTCGCCGATCGGGGCGCTGGGGCGCGGAGAGAATGGAGGCGGCAACCTCGCGGTCCGCCGTCTCTGCGAGGGACTGGCCGCGTGCGGCATCCCCACCGACGTCTTCGTCCGGCGCGACGACACTGTGTCGCCCGACGAGGAGATGATCGCCCCGATGAGCCGCCTGGTCCGGCTGGCCGCCGGTCCACGTCGAGCCCTCCCCAAGGCCGACCTCGTCGAGCACGTCGACACCTTCACCCGCGCCGTCGTCGCCCACGCCGCCAGTGAGCGCCGCCGCTACGCGGTGGTCCACGGACACTACTGGCTGGGCGGGTTGGTGGCCCAGCAGCTCCGCGACGTCTGGCTCGTCCCGTGGGTGCAGTCCTTCCACACCCTGGCGCGCACCAAGGCGCGGGCCGGGCTGCCCATGGATGAGCGGCGCGCGCTCGCCGAGACACGCCTAGTTGCGAGCGCAGACCGCCTCGTGACCGGCAGCGTCGCCGAGGCCCGCGACCTGATGCGGCTGTACGGTGCCCCGCGGGCACGGATCTGTGTCGCCCAGCCCGGTGTCGATCTGCGCGTGGTGCGCCCCCGCGACACCGCGCGCCTGCGCGACGAGCTGTCGCTGACCGGCCACCGCGTTCTCCTCTTCGCCGGCCGGCTCGAACCGCTCAAGGGGGCGGACACGCTGCTCCATGCCGTCGCCGCGCTCTGTGAGGAGCCGCGGTTCGACGACGTGGTCACGCTGGTGATCGGCGAGGACAGCGGGGACGGCGCCGCCGCAGGTGGGGAGCGGCGCCGGCTCGAAGCCCAGGCGGGCACGCACGGGCTCGGCTCGCGGGTGCGCTTCCTCGGCGCCGTGGAGCACGAGGACCTCGCCGACTACTACGACCTCGCGGACGTTTTCGTGATGCCGTCGCTGACCGAGACCTTCGGCCTGGTCGCCCTCGAGGCACAGGCGCTCGGCACCCCTGTGGTGGCCAGCGCGGTGGGCGGCCTCACCGAGATCATCGCCGACGGGCAGACCGGCACCCTGGTCGCCGCCCGCCAGCCGCAGGCGTTTGCCGACGCGATCGCGACGCTCCTCGACGATCCGGACATGCGGGAACGCATGGGCGAGGCCGCTCGTGTGCGCGCCGCGACGTTTACATGGGAGCGCATGTCCGACCGGCTGGCCGCCATCTACGGCCGGGTCACGCGTCCCGACATCGTCACCGCCACGCCTTGCGGCTACGCCGACGATGAGGCGATGGCGATCGCCGGCTGAACCCTTCAGCCTGGCCCGGCGTCGGCTGCACGAGCGGTACGCGCCCGCAACAACCCATCGCGGCCCTCCATGAGGATGCGCCGGCAATTCACCTGCAACTCGCCGCCGTCGATGAGGCGCTCGACCGACGCGATCGTGACCGCGTCGGCGGGCTCGTCGGGGAACAGCCCCTCGGTGATGACCCTGGCGACCTCGTACTCGCGTTCCATCCAGATCGCCGGCACCGCCTTCACGTAGGCGGCGACGTATGGCCTGGTCAGCGCCACCTGGTCGCGGCCGCCGGCGTGGAATCCGCCGGCGCTGAACAGCCCCGCGGTGAAGCCGCCGAGAGCTGCCTGCAGTCGAGCGCGGCCCAGCGAGCTGCCTTCGACCGCCGCCGTCCAGGCCTCGGCCTTGGCCTCACGAGAGGGCCGCGCCGACAGGCAGGCGTCGGCGCGACGCTGTCCGGCATCCGTCGGGTCGGCCTCGAGAGCGGCCATGATCTCGGGCGCGCCGGCCCGCCCCTGGGTGGCCAGCCGGGCGAGGAGCAGCCAGCGCAGCTCGACATCGACCTCGAGCCCGGCGATCTCCACCTCGCCATCGACCAGGCCCTGGACGGCGTCGAGATGCGCCTGGTCGCGGGCGGTGGAGGCGAGACAGCGGGCCCAGATCAGCGGCGCCGGCGTGCTGGGAAGCCGGGTCAGGGCTGCGGTCGCCAGGGTTGCGAGGGCCTGGGCACCGTTCTCGTCGGCGGTGTAGCGCTCGGCGACCACCGCCGCGGCGGCGAGGAGCCGTTCGAGCACGAGCTCGTCGGTCTCCAGCGAGGTCTGGGCCACCACCGCCGCAACGAACGCGCCGGCGCGGAGCTCGGCGTCGCGCGCCATGTCGTGGAGCGCCGTCCAGCACAGCGAGCGCGTGTGCGCGTCGTCGATGGCCGCCACGCCACCGTCGAGGAGGGTCGTCAGCGACGCGGCGTCGAAACGCAACTTTGCGTAGGTCAGGTCCTCGTCGTTGGCGATGACCAATGCCGCCACCGCTTGGCCGGTGAGCTCGGGGATTGCCGACTCACCGTCGGTGATCTCCGCCGGGACAACAATGCGCCGGTGGATGCTGCCGGCGTCGCGGTCGTACAGACCGACGTTGACGCGGTGCGGGCGGACAACCCCGGCCGCCGCGTCGGGGAACTGGCGGAGCGAGACCGCGGTGTAGCGGCCCCCGTCCATGACGGGCATCGCGGTCAGGGTGTTGACGCCGGCCGTCTCGAGCCACAGGTGCGCCCAGCTGCTGAGGTCTCGGCCCGACTCGCGGGCCTGGTGGGCGAGGAAGTCGGCGCGCGTGGCGTTGCCCCAGGAGAACTCCCTGAAGTAGGCGCGGATGCCGGCCGCGTACGGCTCGTCGCCCACCCACGCGATCAGCTGGCGCAGCGCCGAGGCTCCCTTGTGGTATGTGATCCCGTCAAAGTTGGCACGAACGGAGTCGGTGTCGGGGGCATCGACGAGGATGGGGTGGGTGGTGGAGAGCTGGTCCTGGTGCAGCGCCCGCGACTTGACCATGCCGGCGAAGTCGACCCAGGCGCCGGGGAGGCCGAGGGCGTCGACGGCGAACGTCGCCTCGACGGTGGCGAAGGTCTCGTTGAGCCAGAGGTCGCCCCAGTCGCGCATCGTCACCACGTCGCCGAAGCCCATCACGTGGACCATCTCGTGGAGGATGACGTTGGCCCGCCGCGAACGCTGCAGCCCGGAGACAGGCCCGCGGTGGATGAACATCTCGTTGAAGGTGACGCAGCCCGGGTTCTCCATGGCGCCGAAGTTCGCCTCGGGGACGAACACCTGCGTGTAGGCCCCGAAGGGGTAGTCGTGACCGTAGCGCTTCTCGAAGTGGGCGAGGCCACGGCGGGTGATGTCAAAGATCTCGTCGGCCTGCCCGCGCAGGTAACGGGTCAGCGAGCGGCGGCACATCAGGCGCAGCGGGGTGTCGCGGTGCGGTGCGCCCTCGATGACGTCGTACTCGCCGGCCGCGACGGCGAAGAGGTAGGGCGGCAGGGGACGGGTGGTGGCGAAGCTCCACGTCGTCCGCCCGCCCGCGCTGCGCGAGTCCTCGAGCGGGCAGTTGGAGCACACCGTCCATCCGTCCGGCACCTGCACATGCATCGACAGCGTCGCCTTGAGGCTGGGTTGGTCGAAGCAGGCGAGCACGCGATGGGCGTCGAAGGGCTCGAAGTTGGTGTGGGTGTACACGGTGGCGTCGATGGGGTCGCGAAAGCGGTGCAGGCCGACGCCGCTGCGGTCGTAGGCGCAGTCCGCCGTGACCACGAGGTGGTTGTCGCCCTCACGCAGACCGGGCAGGCGCAGGCGGCGCCCGTTGAAGGTGTGCTCGTCCGCGGTCAGCTCACGGGAGTTGAGCACGACAGTGCGAACGCGCGCCGCGGTGAGGTTGACGAAGGTGTCGGCGCCGTCCCTGCTGCAGCGGAAATCGACGGTGGTCTGCGAGGTGAATGTCGGCGCCGCGTCATCGGCCCCGAGGGCCAGCAACACGTCGTAACGGATGTCGCTGAGCAGCTCCGCCCGCTCGTCCTCCTCGACTCGGAGCTGGTTGTCGTTGGTGGGCACCACGGCTGCATTGTGTCCTCCGCCGAGGCGGATCTGTGGCGGCACATCGCGCGTGGCGACGT
>CATPCA010000043.1 GCA_955652545.1 Candidatus Dormiibacterota bacterium | reverse complement strand
GTCCTGACCGGCTGGTCGTTCGGGGCCGACGTGGCGTTGTCGGTCATCGACGACCGGATCGACGCCTGGTACGCGATCGCGCCGCCGTTGCGGTTCGCCAGCGCGTTGGACGAGCTGGCCGGGGACCCGCGGCCCAAGCTGGTGGCCCTGGCTGAGCACGACGAGTTCCGCTCCCCCGCCGAGGTGGCCGAGGTCGCGGCGGCGTGGACGGCGACCGAGATCGAGGTGGTCCGGGGCGCGAGTCACTTCTTCGTGGGTCGCACCAACCGGGTCGTGGAGCTGGCGGCGGGTCTGGTCGGACGGTTGACGTCCTGACCGGACCGGTTGGTCAGGGCGCGAAGAGCGGGGTCATGCCCTGGCGTTCGAGGAAGGTGTGGCGGCGCTCCACCACGGTCTGCCAGCGCTGCAGGTCGTGCTCGATGCGGGCCCGCTCGCCGTCTTCGTAGGCGTGCTCGAGCTCGTCGAACGCCTCGTCTTCGGCGTCGAGCAGCTCGCGGTAGCGCCGGATGAACCCTTCGTCGATCGTCGCGGCACCGTCCATGCGCGTCCTCCTTGTTGCCGGGTTCCGCGGACCGTACCCGGTTCGGCGGGCGCGATCACGGAGCAGCCACGGCCAGGGCTTCGGCCAGCGTGAATCGGCCCTCGTAGAGGGCCCGCCCGACGATCACCCCGGCGAGGTGGCGGCCGCCGGCCATCAGGTCGGCGAGGGCCTCGAGGTCGCCGAGGTGGCCGACGCCGCCGCTGGCGATCACCGGCAGGGCGGTGGCGTCGAGGACGGCGGCCAGCTGGTCCAGGTCGGGGCCGGTCATGGTGCCGTCGCGGCCGATCTCGGTGACGATGAGCGCGGCGACGCCGCGGTCCTCGAACTCGCGGGCGAGGTGCACGAGGTCCTGGCCCGAGGGTGCGGTCCAGGCCCGGGTGGCGACGTCGCGGCCTCGGGCGTCGAGACCGACGGCGATGCGGCCGGGGTGCGCGGCGCACAGGTCGTCGACCAGGGTGGGGTTCTCGACCGCGGCGGTGCCGACCACGACCCGGGTCGCTCCCGCGAGGAGGAGCTCGCCGGCGGCTTCGAGGCTGCGGACCCCGCCGCCGGCCTGGATGCGGCACGGGACCGACGCGGTGATCGCCTCGACGACCGCGAGGTTGGCGGGTTCGCCGGTGCGCGCGGCGTCGAGGTCGACGACATGGATCCATTCGCTCCCCGCGGCGGCGAAGGCGCGCGCCACCGCCACGGGATCATCGGCGTAGACGGTCTCGTCGTTGAAGTCGCCGCGGGTGAGGCGCACGGCGCGTCCGGCGCGCACGTCGACGGCCGGGTAGACGGTCAGGCTCAGAGGGTGCCTTTGGTCGACGGGATCCCGGTGCCTTCGATCCGGACCGCGTCGCGCAGCGACCGGGCGACGCCTTTGAAGGACGCTTCGATGATGTGGTGCCCGTTCCGGCCCGACAGGGACCGTAGGTGGAGCGTGATCCCGGCGGCGAACGCCACCGCCCGCCAGAACTCCTCGCAGAGCTGGGGGTCGAAGGTGCCGATCCACTCGCTGATGGGGTCGACGTCGTAGACGAGGAACGGTCGACCCGACAGGTCGAGCGCCACCTGGACCAGGGCCTCGTCGAGCGGGACGAGCGCCGACGCGAAGCGCCGCACCCCGGTCTTGTCGCCCAGCGCGTCGCGCAGCGCCTCCCCGAACGCGATCCCGACGTCTTCGACGGTGTGGTGCAGGTCGACGGCGAGGTCACCTTCGGCGTCGACGGTCAGGTCGAACCCTCCGTGCTTCCCGAGCTGTTCCAGCATGTGGTCGAAGAACGGGATCCCGGTGCTGGCGGTGGCGGCACCGGACCCGTCGACGACGAGGACCAGGTCGACCCGGGTCTCTTTGGTCTGGCGGTGCTGTTCTCCGCGCCGGGCTGTGGTCATGCCGCCTCCACGAGCGATTCGCGGAGCGCGTCGAGGAGCGCGTCGTCCTCGGCCGGGGTCCCGACGGTGATCCGCAGGCAGCCTTCGAGGCGGGGCGCGGCCGAGACGTCGCGGACTAGCACGCCGCGGTCGACGAGCCGCTGCCAGAGCCCGTGGGCGTCGCCGTCGACGCGGACCAGGATGAAGTTCGCACCCGACGGATAGACCGTGAGGTCGAGAAGGCGTGTCAACGCCGACGCCAAGCGGTGCCGCTCGCTGATGAGGGCGTCGACGCGGACTCGCATCTCGCCGTCGAACGCCAACGCCTCGAGCCCCGCGAGCTGGGTCGTGGCCGCGAGGTGGTACGGGAGGACGACCTCGTCCAGCTGCGCGACGACGGGTGCCGGCCCCACCGCGAACCCGAGCCGCAATGCGGCCAGGGACCACACCTTGGAGTAGGTGCGGGCGACGACCAGCGGGACGTCGTCGGCGACGAGCTCCACCGCGCTCCAACCGGCGAACTCGCCGTACGCCTCGTCGACGACGAGCAGCCCCTGACCGTGGTCGACGACCGCGGCGAGGAGCGACTCGACGGTGGCGCGGGGCTCCACCGTGCCGGTCGGGTTGTTCGGGCTGCACAGGAACACCACCGCGG
>CATPCA010000042.1 GCA_955652545.1 Candidatus Dormiibacterota bacterium | reverse complement strand
GGAACACATCGCTGCGCCGCGACCACGTCTTGATGATCCGCTTCTCGCGGCTGGCGTTGAGCTGCTGCACCTTCTTGAGAAGGTGGTCATCGCAGAACGGACCTTTCTTGAGGGAACGGCTCATCTCTCTACTTCTTGCGGCGTCGCACGATCATGCGATCGGTCGACTTGTTGTGACGGGTGCGATAGCCGAGCGCCGGCTTGCCCCATGGCGTCTGTGGGTGGCCACCGGCACCGCTGCGGCCCTCGCCGCCGCCGTGCGGGTGGTCGAAGGGGTTCATCGTCATGCCGCGCACCGACGGCCGCCAGCCGCGCCAGCGCGACTTGCCCGCCTTGCCGACGGTCTCGTTCTCGTGGTCGACGTTGCCCACCTGGCCGACCGTCGCCGAACAGCGCACGTCGACGCGGCGCACCTCGCCGCTGGGCATGCGCAGGGTGGCGAAACCACCCTCCTTGGCGAGCAGCTGGGCGGCGCCGCCGGCGCTGCGCACCAGCTGGCCGCCCCGGCCCAGCTTGAGCTCAATGTTGTGGATGGTGGTGCCCAGCGGCAGGTTGGCGAGAGCCATGCTGTGGCCCGGCTTGACCTCGGCCTTGGGAGCGGCCATCACGGCATCGCCGACCGACAGCCCATGCGGCGCCAGGATGTAGCGCTTCTCACCGTCCGCGTAGTGGATGAGCGCGATCCGCGCCGAGCGGTTGGGGTCGTACTCGATGGTGGCGACGCGTCCGGGCACGTCGAGCTTGTTGCGCTTGAAGTCGACGAGCCGATACAGCTTCTTGTGACCGCCACCGCGGTGGCGCACGGTGATGCTGCCGCTGTTGTTGCGCCCGCTGTGCGTGGGCAGGTGCTGGGTCAGCGCCTTCTCGGGCTTCTTCTTGGTGACCTCCTCGAAGCTGCTGACCGACATGAAGCGTCGTCCCGGGCTGGTCGGCTTGTAGCGCTTGATGGGCATGTCTAGACGCCTTCGAACAGCCCGTCGATCTTCTGGCCGGGGGCCAGCGTGACGACCGCCTTCTTCCAATCCGGGCTGTGGCCGACGACGCGGGAGCGCCCGCGCGAACGGCGGCGCACCTTGCCGCGGACGTTGATGGTGTTGACGTTGACCACGGTGATCTGCTGGGCGGCGAAGAGCTCTTCGATGGCCTGGCCGATCTCGACCTTCGTCGCCCACCTCGCGCAGCGGAACGCGTAGCGACCGGTCGCCATGGCGGAGTACGACTTCTCGCTGACCACAGGCCCGAGAACCGCCTGCTCGGCCGTGCGGCCGATGCTCATGACCACGCCTCCGCGACGTGCTCGAGGGCATCTGCGGTCATCAGCACCGTGTCGGCGCTGAGGAGGTCGCGCACCGACAGGTTGGCGGCGAGGATCACCTTGACCTCGGGGAGGTTGCGCGCGCTGCGCTCCAGCAACTCGTTGTGCGAGCCGAGGACCATGAGCACGCGCGCGCCGGCCTCGATGTTCCTGAGCAGGTCGACGACGGCGCTCGTCTGCGGCGCCTCCAGCTCGAAGCTGCCGAGAACTCTGATGTGGCCGTCCTGCGCCTTGGCGGCGAGCGCGCTGCGCAGGGCGAGGCGGCGCTGCTTGCGCGGCATCTCCTGGCGGTAGCTTCGCGGTGTGGGTCCGAAGACGATGCCGCCGCCCGCCCACTGCGGCGAGCGGATCGACCCCTGGCGGGCCCGCCCGGTTCCCTTCTGGCGCCACGGCTTCTTGCCACCGCCGCGCACCTCGGTGCGGTTCTTGGTGTCGTGCGTGCCCTGGCGCCCGTTGGCGAGCTGGCGCAGCAGCGCCTGGTGCATCACCGACGTGTTGACCGGGCCGCCGAAGATCGACTCGGGCAGCTCCAATTCCCCGGTGGCAGTGCCGGTCTGGTCGACGATGGGGACACTCGCCACTACAGCGTCTCCTCGCGGTCGCTCGGCCGGATCAACACGACGGCGTTCCGGTGGCCGGGCACCGCTCCCTTGACGAGCAGGAGGTTGCGCTCGCCGTCGACGCGCACCACCTCGAGGTGGCGGACGGTGCGGCGTACGTTGCCGAACTGACCGGACATGCGCACGCCCTTGAAGGTCCGCGCCGCGTCCACCGAGCCGATCGAGCCGGGCTGGCGGGTGTTCATCGAACCGTGGCTGACCGGGCCGCGGCTGAAGCCGTGGCGTTTGACCGTGCCCGAGAAACCCTTGCCCTGGCTGGTCCCGGTGACGTCGACGAGCTGGCCGGCGGTGAACATCTCGACGGTCAGCCGCGCCCCGACCTCGGCGTCGCCGGCGTCGCGCAGCTCGGTGAGCCGGCGCAGCGGGCGCACCCCGGCACGCTTGAAGTGCCCGCTCAGTGGCTTGTTGACGCGCTTGGCTGCCATCTCACCGAAGCCGATCTGCACCGCCTCGTAGCCGTCCGTGGCCGTGGACTTGCGCTGCACCACCGTGCAGGAGCCCGACTCGAGGACGGTGACCGGCACCACGGTTCCCCGCTCGGTGAACACCTGCGTCATGCCCACCTTGCGGGCCAGCAATCCCTTAGCCACGCTGGTCTCCGAGCTTGATCTCGATGTTTACGCCACTGGGCATGTTGAGACGCATCAGGGCGTCGACCACCTTGGGGTTGGGGTCGAGGATGTCGAGGATGCGCTTGTGGGTGCGCATCTCGAACTGCTCGCGCGAGTCCTTGTCGATGAACGGGCCGCGGACCACGGTGTACTTGTTGATGGTGGTGGGCAGCGGAACCGGTCCGGCCACGCGGGTGCCTGTCCTCGTCGCCGTGTCGACGATCTTCGACGCGGCCTGGTCCAGGACCCTGTGGTCGTACGCCTTCAGGCGGATGCGAATCTTCTGTGCCATGACGTGAACCGATTCCTCTGTCCTGTCGCCCTATTTGTCGATGCTGGTGACGGCGCCGGCGCCGACGGTGCGGCCACCCTCGCGGATGGCGAAGCGCATCCCGTCCTCGACGGCGATCGGGGTGATCAGCTCGATACCCATCTCCACGTTGTCACCCGGCATGCACATCTCCTGGCCCTCGGGCAGGCTGATGGTCCCGGTGACGTCGGTGGTGCGGATGTAGAACTGGGGACGGTAGCCGTTGAAGAACGGCGTGTGCCGGCCACCCTC
>CATPCA010000041.1 GCA_955652545.1 Candidatus Dormiibacterota bacterium | reverse complement strand
TCGATCCCCGGCGATGCGGTGGTGGCCGCCGCGTTCGAGCAGCAGTTCGTCAGCGACTGGACCGCCAGCGCCTGATCAGGCGTGCGCCGGCTCACCGGCCCGGCGACGTTCGCGGTACGCCTTGGCCTTGGCCCGGCTGCCACAGCCGCGCATGCTGCACCACGCCCCACAACCGTTCTTGGAGTTGTCGTAGAACGCCCACTGGCAGTCGTCCGCCCGGCACACCTTGAGGCGGCGAAAGCTGCCGTCGATGGTGCTCTCCACCAGCCCGGCCAGGATCGACGCGAGGAACCCATCCACGCCGCGAGATGTGGAAGCGAGGCGGACGCCGTCGGCGCCGACCACCGGGTGTACCGCCGCCGCGTCGAGGAGCTTGCCCAGCCGTGCCGCGGCGCCCTGTGGCAGCGGCAGGCCGCAGTTGACGCCGAGGAGGATGCGAAGGTTCTCCCGCGTTTCGACGATGCGCCGGCGCTGCGCGTCATCGGGGGTGAACTCGAGATCGTGCGCGCGCAGCCAGGTGACCGTCTTGTCGATGTCGGCGAGCTCGTCCCACCCGCCCGGGAGCTCGGCGCTGTTGACGAAATCCTGGACGAGCGCCAGGCCGCCGGGGGCCGGTTCTCGCGTCGCCGCAGGGTCGTCCATGGTCGGGAAGCCTCGTTGTCGTTACCGCCGTACACACTTGACAGGTGACGGCTTCTGGGTCTATCCTATCACCAGTGTACTAGCTTCGTTGGTGATGAGGAGAAAGTCAAGGTGATCAACAACGACCAGCTCTACGAGCTGGGATCGATCCGCGAGCAGGAGTTCATGCTCGAGGCGACGCTGCGCCGCGCCAACAGCCGCCGCAGCCGCAGCCGGACCATCGGGGTGATCGCCGGAGCCGCCCGCCGCCTCCGCCGGCACGGTGACGCCACACCCGTCTGAGCCAGGCCGCCACGGCCCCGGGCAACGACCCGCCGCCGTGCCTGCGGCCGGTGACCGGGCGCGTCTCAGGCGAGGCTGCGCCCGGTCATCGCCTCCGGAACCCTCAGGCCCATCGCCTCGAGCACGGTCGGGGCCACATCTTCCAGGCCCCCTCCCCCACGCAGCGACGTGGCGTCGGTGCCACAGAGGATCACCGGCACCGGGCTGGTGGTGTGGGCGGTGAGCGGCGAGTTGTCCCGCGGGTCGATCTTGTGCTCGGCGTTGCCGTGGTCCGCGGTGACCAGCATGCCCCCCGCCGCGCCGACCACGGCGTTCTCGATGCGGTCAAGGCAGCTGTCGACCACCTCCACGGCCTCAACGGTGGCATCGAAGACCCCGGTGTGGCCGACCATGTCGGGATTGGCGAAGTTGACCACGATGAGTGCGTCCTCCCCCCGCTCGACGTGCTCCACCACCGCGTCGGTGACCTCCCGCGCGCTCATCGCCGGCGTCGCGTCGTAGGTGGCGACACGCGGTGACGGCACCAGCAGCCGATCCTCACCCGCGAACGCCTGCTCGCGACCGCCGTTGAGGAAATAGGTGACGTGCGCGTACTTCTCCGTTTCCGCCACATGGAACTGGTGCAGCCCGGCAGCGCACACCTCCGCGGCGAGCGTGTGGCTGACATCCTCGCGCGGGAAGGCGACGTCGGCAGCCAGGTCGCGTGAATACTCGGTGAAGGTGGCGAAGCAGAGCCCGTTCAGGACACGCGACCGCTCGAACCCGGTGAAATCGGAGTCGATGAGGGCTCTGCTGAGCTGCCGGGCGCGATCGGCCCGGAAGTTGAAGAACACCACCGAGTCGCCGTGGTCGATGACCACCCGGTCACGCCCCGGCGGCACGATCGACACCGGCGGCAGGAACTCGTCAGTGGTGTCGAGCGCGTACTGCGCCTCGATGTAGGCGACCGCGTCGGCGGCGACGGCATCCGCGGTGCCGACGAGCTGGTCGTAGGCACGCTCCGTGCGCTCCCAGTGGGTGTCGCGATCCATCGCGTAGTAACGGCCGGTGACGCTGGCCACGTCGCCGCAGCCGGTGGCGTGGAGATCGTCGATGAAGGTGCGCATGAACGCGGCCGCGCTCGTCGGTGGTTCGTCACGTCCGTCCGTGAAAGCGTGGAAGTACACGCGTTCCAGGCCGCGGCGGCGCGCCAGCTCGGCGAGCGCTGCGCCGTGCGCCTGGTCGCTGTGCACGCCGCCGGGCGAGACCAGTCCGAGGCAGTGCAGCGAGGCACCGCGTTCGATCGCGGTGTCGACCGCAAGGCCCAGCACCGCATTCTCGAAGAAGCTGCCGTCGCGGATGGCGCGGTTGATGCGCGTCAGCGGCTGCTGGATGACCCGGCCGGCGCCGATGGTCAGGTGGCCCACCTCGGAATTGCCCTGCTGGCCCTCCGGCAGCCCAACCGCCTCGCCGCTGGCCGCAACGGTCGTCGATGGCCAGTCGCGCTGCAGCCGGTCGACGGTGGGCGTGGATGCCGCGGCAATGGCGTTGCCGAACCTCTCGTCGGAGCTGCCCCACCCGTCGAGAATGGCCAGGACGAATGGGCGGACCTGCCTCACCGGGTGCCGCCGGCCGCGGCCGCCGCTGCGACGATGGTGGCGAACAGGTCAGGGTCGAGGCTGGCTCCGCCGATCAATCCCCCGTCGATCTCCGGCCGGTCGAACAGCTCCCGCGCGTTGCCGGCGCTGACGCTGCCGCCGTAGAGAACCCGCGGCGACTCGCCGCCGGTGCGGTGGGACACGTGCTCGCGGATGTGCGCGCACACCTCGGCCGCCTGGTCGGGCGTCGCGGTGCGGCCGGTGCCGATCGCCCACACCGGCTCGTAGGCGATCAACCACCAGGATACCGGTGGGGTGGCGCCGACGGCAGCCAGGACCGCGTCGAGCTGCCGGTCGACGACGGCGAAGGTCGCGCCGGCGTCTCGCTCGCTGTCGGTCTCGCCGACGGCGACGATCACCC
>CATPCA010000040.1 GCA_955652545.1 Candidatus Dormiibacterota bacterium | reverse complement strand
GGCCGACATGTCGTCCTCCTCGGGCTCGGGAGCGTCGGCGATCAACGCCTCGGTGGTCAGCACCATCGCTGCGATCGACACGGCGTGGGTGAGCGCGCTCACCACGACCTTGGTGGGGTCGATGACACCGCGCTCGACCAGGTTGGCGTAATCGCCGGTACGGGCGTCGAAGCCCTCATCGCCGGCGAGCTCGGCGACGTGGTGGGCCACCGAGGGACCGTCGAAGCCCCCGTTGGTCGCGATGATGCGGATCGGGTCCTGCAGCGCGCGGCGCACGATGCGCGAGCCGGTGGCGGCGTCCCCGGTGAGTGACAGTGCGTCGACGGCGTTGGTGGCGCGCAGCAGCGCAACGCCGCCGCCGACCACGTAGCCGTCCTCGACGGCAGCTCGCACGGCGGCGATGGCGTCCTCGACGCGGGACTTCCGCTCCTTCATCTCCACCTCGGTGGCGGCTCCGACCTTGATCACCGCGATGCCGCCGACGAGGCGCGCCAGGCGCTCCTGGAGCTTCTCGCGATCCCAGTCCGAGTCGGTCTCCTCGATCTCGCGACGGATCTCGTCCGCGCGCGCAGCGACCGCTGACTGCTCACCGCCACCCTTGAGGATGGTGGTGTTCTCCTTGGTGACGACCACGCGCTCGGCGCTGCCCAACTGGTCGAGGCGCACCGCGTCGAGGCGAAGGCCGACCTTCTCGCTGATCACGGTCGCCCCGGTGACCGCGGCGATGTCCTGCAGGATCGCCGTCCGGCGGTCCCCGAAAGCCGGCGCCTTGACGGCCACCGCGGTGAACGAGCCGCGCAGCCGGTTGACGACGAGCGTGGCCAGCGCCTCGCCCGAGACGTCCTCGGCGAGGATCAGCAATGGCCGGCCGGACTGAACGACGAGCTCGAGGGCGGGGAGGAGGTCGGCCACCGCGCTGACCTTGGCGTCGGTGATCAGCACCGCGGGCTTGTCGAGGACGGCCTCCATCGCCTTCTGGTCGGTGACCAGGTATTGCGACACATAGCCGCGATCGAACTGCATGCCCTCGACGACCTCGACCTCGGTCTCGATGCCGTTCCCCTCTTCGACGGTGACCACGCCCTCGTGGCCGACATGCTCGAAGGCCTCGGAGATCATGGTGCCGATCCCGTCGTCGCCCGAGCTGATGGTGGCGACGCGCTTGAGATCCTCGTCACCGGCCAGCGGGTGCGATTGCGCGCGTACCGCCGCGATCACGGCATCCGCCGCGGCGAACATGCCGCGGCGCAACTCGGTCGGCGATGCGCCGGCAGCGAGGTTGCGCAATCCCTCGTTGATGAGGGCTCGGCCGAGAACCGTCGCCGTGGTGGTGCCGTCACCGGCGATGTCATTGGTCTTGACCGCGATCTCTTTGAGCAGCTGCGCCCCCATGTTCTCGAAGTGGTCTTTGAACTCGAGGTCGCGGGCGATGGTGACACCGTCGTTGATGATCAGCGGCGAGCCGAACTTCCTGTCGATGACCACGTTGCGGCCACGCGGACCCAGCGTCACCGACACCGCATCAGCGACACCGTCGACGCCGCGGCGCAGCGCCGAACGCGCCTCTTCATTGAAACGCAGTTGCTTTGCGGACATGGGAAATCAGGGCCTCCACGAAGAAGTGTGACGCCGCCACGGTGCGGCGCCACGCTTGCAGAACTTGGTCAGTTGGTCCCGTTGCCGGCGACGACGGCGAGGATGTCCTTCTCGCTCAGGATCAGGTACTCGACCTCGTCGATCTTGACCTCGCTGCCCGCGTACTTGGCGTACATGACGCGGTCGCCGACCTTGACGTCGAGCTCGATGCGCTTGCCGGACTGATCGTTGTACCGGCCGCTGCCGACCGCCTCGACCGTGCCCTCCTGGGGCTTCTCCTTGGCGGTATCGGGGAGGACGATGCCGCTCTTGGTCATCTCCTCGCGCTCGAGGGGCTTGATGACGACGCGATCTGCCAGGGGACGAAGTTTGACGGCCACAGGGACCTCCCTTCTCATGGAAGTTGGTTAGCACTCTCAGCTTGAGACTGCTAACACTCTACCCCAGCGAGTGCCAGCCTGGCAACTCGCCCAGCCCCTTAGGTGCCCAGCGACTTGAGCAGCAGATCGGTGCCGTAACCCGCGAGGAATCCGCAGAGCAGGCCGAGCATGCCCATCTGGTGGCTGCCGATCTTGCGGTTGACATGCTGGAGCTCACCGATCACGTAGGCGATGGCGCCGGCGGCCAGGGCGAGGAACAGCACCGACACCGCCTGGCTCGCCGTCGAGGCGCCACCGACTCGAGTGACGCCGTACCCGACCAGGGTTCCGATGAAGGTGGGACCGCCGCCGATGATGCCGAGAAGCCCGAGGAAGCGCCAGCTCGGCCGCCGGCCCATCATCGGGCCGCTGATGCCGAAACCCTCGGTGATGTTGTGCAGCCCGAAGCCGATCACCAGGACGTAGAAGAAGCGGTAAGCACCGGCGGCCGCCGACTGGCCGATGGCCAGCCCCTCGGAGAAGTTGTGCAGTCCGATGCCGATGGCGATGAAGAGGGCGGTGCGCAGCGGCGGTGACAGCGGCGGCCGGGCCGCGACCACATGCGCGGCGGCCAGCGCGCCAGGCCCGCTGGGCAGCGGCTTGCGCCGGCTGATCCTCTCGAAGAAGACCAGGGTGAACAGTCCGATGGCCAGCCCGGCGGCCAACAGGAGGCCGAAGCCCGCGCCCGCGGCCGATGACCGGCTGAGCTGCGCCTCGACGGTCTGGCTGGCGTTGCGGATGACGTCATAGAAGATGAAAAGGAGGACGCCGACCGACCCCGAGGTGAGGAAGGACATCAGCCGTGGGCCCGGCCGGCCCCAGCGACACAGCGGCAGCCCGACCATGATGGTCAGCCCGGAAACCGCGCCAAGGACGGCCGTGCCGGCGAAGCTCATGGAGTTAGCTTAGCCTAATCTAACCCCCGCAATCAGATTGCCTCTCGAATACGTAATCGAGTACGCGCAAGACGTAAAGCATCGCGAAACGGCATGTCAATGAGAGCGCCAGCAACCCTCCTGAACTGGTGTCATGTGGGTCCGAGCATCTCGACGCAGCGCTCGAGGTAGCCGAGCAGTTGCTGGCGCTCTCGCGGTGAGAACCCGCTGAGCATGCGCTCCTCCTCCACCGCGGCCACGGCCAGGGCATCGAGGAGCGCCGCTTCGCCGGCCTTGGTGAGGTGGAGGGTGAGGATGCGACCGTGGGTGTGGTGGCGGCGCCTCTCCACCAGCCCGCGCTCGACCAGGCGCGTGACCAGCTGGTTCATCGTCTGCGCCGTCACTGTCTCCCGCCTTGCCAGCTCCGCTCCGGAGAGCCCGTCCTCCTGGCCGAGCGCGATCAGGATGCCGGCGAGCGGCAGGGACAGGTTCAGCGGGCGAAGCCTCACCTCGAGAACCTGGCGAAAGGTGTAGAGCGCGCGTCGCAGGGCGATGCCCACGGTGGTCGGCGGCGGAGCTTGCATTCAATCAGGTTCCTGATATGATGTTCGCAGGAACCTTATACTACCGGTCGTCGCGGCCCAGCGGCAGCGCTCCGGCCGATGGAGGGCATGTCGTGGCCGTGTCATCCGCAACCGTCGTTGACATCACTCGCAGCCCGGCCGGCGAGCCTGCGCTGACGAGACACCTGGTCGTGGGGGTCGACGGCACCCCGAGCAGCCTGCGCGCGCTCGACCTCGCCGCCACCGTGGCGCGCCGCAACGAGTCCGAGGTGACCGTCGCGTTCATCCGTCATTTCCCGCTCTTCACAGGGACCGTCGTGGTCGACTGGTCGGCGGTCTTCGCGTCGCTCGAGGCGGAGGTCACCGAGGCGGCACGGCAGTGGCTCGCCGGCGTGCGCTGGCGGCTGGTGGTCAGCGATGGGGCACCCGCGCTCGCGCTCGAGCGCATCGCCACCGAGGTGGGCGGCGACCTCCTGGTGGTCGGCCAGAGCCAGGGCGGCCCGATCCACCGGCTCCTCGACGGGTCGGTCGGGGGCCACGCCGCCAGCCATGCCCCGGTGCCGGTCCTCGTGGTCCGCTGACCGCCCGCGCGGGCCACGGGCCTCGCGCTCAGGCGGGCGGTCTCTCCGGATCCAGATGCGAAGTAGATGAGGCGTCCGGCGGCGACTCGACCCACACTGTTGCCGCCACACCCTCGCTGACCACCACCGGGTGTCCGTCGACGTCCAGCCTGATCTGGCCCTCGCCGCGGCCGCGGACGAGGATCCGCGCCTCCGGGGTCAGGCCTCCGTCGTGGAGCACCGCCAGCAGGTGCGGCGCGTCGTGCTCCGCCACCTCCGACACTCGGAAGACCCGCGACTCGACCCCGGCGGGGAGATCGGTCAGCCGCACCATCGGCCGCCCCTGGGGCGGGCGACGGCCGGGGATGACGTTGCCGTGGGGACACGTCGACGGCCGGCCGAGGTGCTCGTCGAGACGCTCGAGCACGACCTCCGAGACACCGTGGGAGAGCATCGCCGCCTCGCGGTCGGCGGTGGCCCAGTCGAGACCGAGGACGTCGGTCAGCCACCGTTCGATGAGCCGGTGCCGGCGCACCACCGTGGCAGCGGCCACCCGGCCGGCGTCCGACAGATGGACGCTGCGGTCGCTTGCGAGCGTCACCCAGCCGTCGCGTGCCAGTCGTTGCAGGCTGACGCTGACCGTCGGTGGGCTGACGGCGAGCCACTCGGCGATGCGCCCGGGCCGGGGGACCTCACCCTCGTGCTCGATGTAGTAGATGGTCTCCAGGTACCGGTCGGTCACCTCGGAGCGCGCCGGGGGGAGCTCGCTGGCGCTGGCGCTCATCGCGCGATCGTAGTCCGGCGCCCGCTCGTCGCTCAGGCGTACTCGTCGAGGGTGGGATCCACGGAGATCCCGCCGGCGTCGGGCCCGCGGCGGCGCAGACGCTGCCAGCCCGCGGCGCCGATCATGGCCGCGTTGTCCGTGCACAGCGACAAAGGCGGGACCGTGACGGCAATCCCGGTGAATCGGCGGCGGACGGCGTCGCGCAGCGCGGAGTTGGCCGCCACCCCGCCGACCACCGCGATGCGCTCCGCGTCGGTGCGGTCAGCGCAGATGGACAGCGCGTGGACCAACTGCCCGACCACCGCTGCCTGGAAGGCGGCGGCAAGATCGCTGACGACTGCCGGGTCGCGAGGTGTCCCGTCAGCCGTCAGCGCATCGGCGCCGAGGTCGCGGATCGCGTAGCGGAGCGCCGTCTTCAGGCCGCTGAACGACATCGCGTCGTCCAGCCTCGTGCTCGGCAACGAGAACCGGGCCGGGTCGCCGCCACGAGCTGCCCGCTCGATCTCAGGTCCGCCTGGGTAGCCCAGCCCGAGCAGACGAGCCGCCTTGTCGAATGCCTCCCCCGCGGCGTCGTCTCGCGTCGACATCAGCCTGACGGCGTCACCGTGAGCGCGCAGCTCCACAACGTCGCTGTGCCCGCCGCTGACCACGAGCGCGAGATAGGGCGGCTCCAGGGTGCTGTCGCTGAGCCAGGCGCTGTACACGTGTCCCGCCATGTGCGACACACCGACCATCGGCAGCCGTCGCGCCACCGCCGCCCCCTGCGCGTACAGGGCGCCGACGAGCAGGCAGCCGGCAAGCCCGGGGCCCCTGGTGACGGCGACGGCGTCGATCGACTCCCAACGCTGCCCGGCGACGGCGAGCGCCTCGTCCACCACCGGTCCGATGGCCTCGAGATGGGCGCGCGCGGCCAGGTCGGGCACGACTCCGCCGTGGGTTGCGTGCAGCGCGATCTGCGATGAAACGACGCTGCTCAGCAACGCCCGTCCGTCGCGCACCACCGCCGCCGCCGTCTCGTCGCACGAGGTCTCGACCGCGAGCAGGTTCAGAGCGGGTACTCCGAGGAGGGGGCAGAACCGAGGCCGGCGACGTCGATGTGAGCGAAGATGTCGAGGAAGCGGCGTTTGAACGCCGGCGCCTGGATGCTGTCGCTCCACATGATCACCGCATCCTCACCGTTGTCGGTGTAGTAGCCACGGCGCCGTCCGATCGACTTGAAGCCGAACCACTCGTACAGCCTAATCGCGTGGTCGTTGCCCGCCCGCACCTCGAGAGTCAGCCACCGTGCCCCGAGCTCGTAGCTGCGCTGGATGAGTGCGGCGAGGAGGGTCTTGCCGTACCCCTTGCCCTGGTCGCGACGACGAACTCCGATGGTCGTGACGTGGGCCTCGTGCACGACCTTCCACAGCCCGGCGTAGCCCACCAGTTCGCCGTCCTCGCGGAGCACGATGTACGACGCCTGCCGGTTCTGCGCGAGCTCGGTCGCGTAGGCGTTGCGCGGCCACGGGGAGAGGAAGATCTCGCGCTCGATGGCCTGGACGGCCGGGATGTCCTCGTGGCGCATGCGCTCGATGGCGACGCGCGGGACGACTTGCATGACTCTCACCGCGGATGGCTGATCCGAAGCATGAGTTTACAGGCGGCCGTGCAGTTGCCCGCTCCGTCAACTCAAGGTGTCGGCTCGGTCGCCGTCGCGCAGCGGCTGCGCGTGAGTCGCGGCCAGGCCGGCCGCTTGCAGTTGGGGTCGGGCCAGCGCCCACGGGACCGCTGCGGCCAGGGCATGTCGCGGGTCGACACGGCGTACATCGAGGTCCGCGATGGCGGTGGTGGCCACCAGGTGTTGCACCGACTGGACGGTGGTGGCGTCATGCCGCTCGACCTCGGACACCTGCTCAGCGTGGCCACCGCGCCCGACGAAGCGCGCCAGGTACACACCGCCGCGGCCCGCATCGGCGACGGCGACGATGGCCTCGCCGTCGCCGGCCCGCGCCGCCGCCGCCACCGCAAGAAGGTTGCCAGCCCCGTGCAAGGGGAGATGGCGTGCCGACGCCACTCCCAGCGCCGCAGCCATCCCCGCCCGCACCCCGCTGTACGACCCAGGCCCGGTGAGCACCACGATGGCCTCGGTGCCGTCGTGGAGCAACTCCGCAATGGCCTCGGCCAAGCGTGCGTCGAGCTGTCCGCCGGGGATCTCGCGCTCGTCGAGAATGCCGCCGGCGGCGTCGGTGCACAACACCCAGGCCGAGAGGCGGTCGGCGGTGTCGATGGCGACGACGCTCATGGCGTGACCGCGCTGCCGGCCGACATCCATGCCCGAGCAATGTGCTCATGGGCACGCTCGCCGAGGCGCAGAACGCGCTGGTGGTCGAGGGCACCGGGCTCGATGGTGATGACGGACGGCGCGCAGCCGGCGAGGTCGCCGTACTCCGCCCATTCGATGACCGCGGCACCGTCGACCAGCAAGCCGTCGAGGTCGAGGACATCAAGCGAGCTGCCGCGGCCGAGGCGGTACAGGTCGATGTGGTGCACCGTGAGTCGAGCTGCGCGGTGCGGCTGGTGAAGCACGAAGGTCGGGCTGCGAACACTCGCCGGGTCGCCACCGGCACCCGCCACGATGCCGCGCACCAGGCAGGTCTTGCCGGCGCCGAGGGGACCGCTGAGCGCAAGCACGTCACCACGACGAAGCGCTCGGCCGAGAGCTTCGCCGTAGAGCTCGGTCTCCGCCGGCGAGTCACTCGACATGTCGGGCAGCGCGGGTGTCACGAGAAGTGGCCCGCGTGGGTGGGTGGCAAGGGCAGCTCGATGCCGTCCGGACCGTCGAGGAGGCGCAGCCCCTCACCCTGGCGGAGCGCCCCGACTGTTGTCAGCTGAGCGAGATCTTCGGGCCAGTCGCGGACCAGCCCCTCCACCTCACGCTCGGCGACCGCGGCGACCAGCTCGAAATCCTCGCCGCCGCCGATCGCAAGTTCCAGCCATTGCTTGCCAAAACGCTCCACCAGGGCTGGGTCGACGCGCAGGTAGTCGGCCCACAGCTCGACCGCGCACCCGCTGGCGCGCGCGGTGCGCAGCGCGTCGATGACCAGGCCGTCGCTGACGTCACCTCCACAGCGCACGCCGCGGGCCAGGAGCTCGCGTCCTTCGCGCAACCGTGTCGCCGGCTGCAGCTGGGCCTCGATCCAGCGCTGTTCGGCAGCCGACCTGGCGTCATCGCCGTCGAGAAGCATCCGAAGGCCGGCTGCAGCCCGGCCGAGAACACCGGTCACGAGGAGCACGTCGCCGGGTCTGCCGGCGGACCGACGCAGGGCGCGCCCAGCAGGCACGATGCCGGTAACCGACACATCGATCACCAGGGGACCGTCGATCGCGCTCACGTCGCCACCGGCCACCCAGCATCCCGTAGCAGCAGCCGCCTCGCAGAGCCCCCGCTGGATCTCCAGGACGTCCTCGACCTGCTCGGTGCGCCGCGCGCACAGCGTTGCCAGGCAGTGAATCGCCTCGGCCCCGGTCCCGGCAAGGTCGGAGACCGCTACGGCGAAGGCGCGGCGGCCCAGCTGGCGGGGCGTGATCCAGCCGCGGCGGAAGTCGACGTCCTCGACCAGCGCGTCGATGCTGACCGCGACGTCGCATCCCGGCGGCGGGTGCCACAGCGCCGCGTCATCGCCGGCGGTGATCGCCACAGAGGGCTGGAAGTATGAGGCGGCAATGGCCACCAGCTGGTCGATGAGAGCGACCTCCCCGACCGCGGCGAGCGTCGGACCGCCCGTCCCGAAGCGACGGTCTGGTTGGATCGGTGCGGAGTCGGGCATGGCGGGAGCCAACTCTAGGCAGCCGCTGTACCGAACCAGTGAATATTTGCATGCGGCCCCTCCGACCCTCTATCGTCCGCCCAGATCGGGGGCCGCAACCCCGGATTGGGCAGCAGCAGCAGTAGCGCAGCCTCAAGGAGAGGGAATGGAGGGCACCTTTGCGGGGTAGCCAGAAGCTTGTCTTGACCGTGGTCGGCTGTGCCGTTCTGCTCAGTGCAGGCGTCACCTCCATCCCCGCCGGTCAGGCTGACACCGCACAATCCAGCGCGCTTCGCGCCCGCCGGGCTCAACTGGTTCAGGAGCTCGCGGCGCTGGAGCCGGCCAAAAACGCCACTTCCACATCGCTCGGCCAGGCCGAGCAGGCGTATGCCAACGCCCAGGCTCGGCTGCTCGCGGCTCAGAAGCAGCTCGCCGCGCTCAACGCCCGCCTCCTCGCGCTCAGCGGCCAGGTGGCCAGTGACGAGGCGACGATTGGCAAGGCCAAGCTGGGGCTGGCGGCGCTGACCAGGCAGAGCTACGAGAGCACCACCACCGCATCCTGGGTCGCCGCCGTGCTCAGCGCCAGCACCTTCAGCCAGGCCATGGACCGGCTGGCCGGCACGTCCCACGTTGCCGAGCAGGTCAGGAATCTCCAGGCCAACCTCCGTGACAAGGAAGCGGCGATCGCCTCCGAGCAGGCCGAGATCCGGACCGACTCCGCAAAGGGGACCACGCTCGAGGAGCAGCTCGCCCAGGACAGCAATGCGTTCCTCCTGCTGGTCGAGCAGCGCAACAACGCATTCCAGCTCGCCAGCGGCCCGGCACGCGCGATCGCCGCCCAGATTGCTCAGATCGACCAGGAGATCGCTGCCGGGAACGCGCCCCCGCCGCCGCGAGGCGGCAGCGGATCGTGTGGCGACAATTTCTCTTTCGGACAGTGCACCTGGTACGTGGCCAGCCGCCGTTGCATCCCCTGGTCGGGAAACGCCAGGGACTGGTACTACGCTGCCGCCCGCTATGGCTACCCCGAGGGCCACACCCCGCAGGTCGGCGCGGCGGTCGTGTTCTGGCCCGGTGGTGACGGTGCCAGCTCGGTCGGTCACGTGGCCTACGTCGAGGCGGTCGGCCCGGCCGCGGGTGTCCCCGCCGGCGAGTTCAAGCTCTCCGAGATGAACTTCAGCGGCAACGGCGGCGGCTGGGACCGTGTCAGCTACCGCGTGCTCCCCGACTACTCGTCGGGCATCCAAGGCTTCATCTACTCGAAGTAGGCGGCGCTCAGGGACTCCAGGCGTTCGCGATCGAGGTCGCGGATGGAGTCGAGCCGGAACGTGGCCGCGCCGAGCCGCGGATCCTCCGCGGTGTGCGCGTCAGGGATGGCCACGCAGGGCATGCCCGCGGCTCGCGCCGAGAGCACACCGAGCGCGGAGTCTTCGACGGCCAGGCAGCCGGCCGGGGGCACGCCGAGCAGCTTGGCTGCACGGATATAGACGTCGGGAGCCGGCTTGCCGCGCTCCTCATCCTCGGCGGAGCACACCGCATCGATCTGGTCGGCGATGCCGAGCCGGGCCACCACCACGTCGATGAGTGGCCGCGGCGACGACGATGCAACCGCGCAGCGCAGACGGCATGAGCGCACCAGCCGCACGGCCTCGACGGCACCGTCCATGGCGACGCCGCGGGTGCGGACGTGCTCGCTGACGCCGCCGACGATGCGCTCGACGACATCGGCGACGGTCGCGCCGGACCATGGGTGTCGCGCTTGCCAGAGGCGCACCATCTCGCCGGTGCGCATGCCCATGGTCTGCCGGCAGTCGGCCTCGGTGAGGTGCAGCCCGAGCGAGTCAAACACCTCGATCTCGACGCTGCGCCAGACAGGTTCGGTGTCGATGAGCACGCCGTCCACGTCGAAGACGACGGCGCGCAGCCCGCGCCCCGAGGGCAATTCGGGCCTGATCACCGCGTCTGCCGGTGCTCGAGCACCCGGCGAACTCGCTCCTGCGCCGCCGGCAATTCATCGATGACGTCGCGTGGCAGGACGCCCGCGCGGCCGCGGCGATGCTGCAGTGCCAGCCCCGCCTCGGCGTGCACGAACACCGCGGCGACGGCGGCGTCGAACGGCTCGAGCCCCTGAGCGATCAAGGCCGCGAGCAGGCCGGAGAGCACGTCACCGCTGCCGCCGCTGGCCAGCGCGACGACGCGGACATCGCTGACGTGGACCCGGCCGTCGGGGGACGCGACCACCGTGTCGCTGCCCTTGAGCACGAGCACCGCCCCACTGTCGTGAGCGAACGAGGTGGCCAGTTCGCGCCGGCGCTGCTGGACGTCCGACGTCGCCAGCGAGCACAGCCGGCCCATCTCTGCCGGGTGGGGGGTGAGCACGACCGGCTGATTGCAGCTGCGCCAGTCCACACCGCTCGCAGCCGCGATGTTGAGCCCGTCGGCATCGACGACCGTGGGCGCGGGCAGGTCATGGAGGAGGTCGACAACGAAGCGCTCTGTGCCGGCCGCCCGGCCGAGACCGGGTCCGACGACAAGGGCGGTGGCGCCGGGGAAGTGGCGCTCGCGGAGGACAGCCAGCGCCGGCGGCGCGATGCCACCTTCGGCATCGGGCAACGGATGGGCCATGACCTCGACTGTCTGCGCTGCCACAGCGGCATAGATTGAGTTCGGAACGCAGACGCGGACGCGGCCGGCGCCGCCGCGCGCCGCGGCGGTCGCACTCATCAGCGGCGCACCGCTGAAGCCGACCGCGCCGCCCACCACCACCACGGTCCCGAAGGTGCCCTTGTGCGCGTCATCCGGCCTGGCGGCAAGATGCAGCGCCGGCGGCACCTCGGCGTAGCTCGCCGGCGCCGGGTCGCCGGTGACGACGGCCACGGCGATGTCGCCCTCGTGCGACAGCGACAAGTGCAGGTCGCTGGCGACGCCGTGCACGCGCAGCGACGACGCGCCCCCGGCGCCGACGACGACCTCGACGTGCTGGAAGGCCGGCAGCGGCAGCCCCAGCGCCCCGTACAGCTTGCGCACCGCCTCCTTGGCCGCCCATCGCGTCGCCCATCGCTGCGGGTGTCCGTCGCTGTTGCGGCGCTCCAACTCCGTGAACACCCGCTGCGCAACCTGTGGCCGGCGCGACAGCAGCTCCGCCACGCGCGCAACCGAGGTGACGTCCACCCCGGTGCCGCCGCTCACTCCACGGTGACCGACTTGGCGAGGTTGCGTGGCTGGTCGACATCGCAACCGCGCTCGACGGCGACGTGGTACGCGAAGAGCTGCAGCGGAACGACGTTGACCAGCGGAGAGACCAGCTCATCGGTCAACGGCACCTCGACGAGGTCACGCACGAAGCCGGCGTCGAACGGGTTCTCGCCCTCGGTGACCAACGCGATCACGGGAGCGTCGCGTGAGCTCACCTCCTGGATGTTGCTGACCATCTTGGGCAGCGTGCGCGAGCGTGTCGCCAGGGCCACCACCGGCACGTCGGGGTCCAGCAGTGCGATGGGGCCGTGCTTGAGCTCTCCGGCGGCGTATCCCTCTGCGTGGATGTACGACACCTCCTTGAGCTTCAGCGCCCCCTCGAGGGCCACGGGGAAGTTGATGCCCCGGCCGATGTACATCGCGTTGCGGGTGTGCGAATAGCGCTGCGCCATCTCGGCGAGCTGAGGCTCGAGGTCCAGCGCCCGCTGGACAAGCGCCGGCGCCTCGAGCAGCGCCGCGGTCAGGCGGCGATGCTCGTCATCGTCGAGCGTTCCTCGCGCCTGGCCGAGCCGCAGCGCGAGCAGCAGGCCACAGGCCATCTGGTTGACCATCGTCTTGGTGGCGGCAACGCAGATCTCCGGTCCAGACTGCATGTAGATGACGCCATCCGACTCCATCGACAGGGCACTGCCCACCACGTTGGTGACGGCGATGACCGTGGCGCCGCGCCGTCGCGCCTCGCGCACCGCGGCAAGCGTGTCGGCGGTTTCCCCGGACTGCGAGAAGGCCACCACCAGAGTGCCTTCGTCCACGAGCGGATCGCCGTAGCGGAACTCGCTGGCCGGCTCGACGTCGCACTTGACACGCGCCAGCTTTTCGACGGCGTACTTGGTGACCAGGCCGGCGATCCACGCGGAGCCGCATGCGACGATCGTCACCTGGTGCAGGGCGGCGAGATGGCTGTCGTCGAGGGCCACGTCGGGGAGGTCCACGAACCCCGAATCGTCGATGCGGCCACGGAGGGCGGCGCGCAGCGACGCCGGCTGCTCGTGGATCTCCTTGAGCATGAAATGCGGGTAACCACCCTTCTGCGCCTGCTCGGCCTCCCAGTCGACGATCACAACGCGCGGCTCGCGGTGCGCGCCGTCGATGCCGGTGATGATCACCTCCTCTGGTGACGTCGAGGCGACTTCGCCCTCGCCGAGCACGATGACGCGCTTCGTGTACGGGATCAGCGCAGTGATGTCGCTGCTGACGAAGACCTCGTCGTCGCCGAGGCCAATGACGAGTGGCGCGTTGAGCCGCGCGCCCACGATGCGTCCCGGCTCGTCGGCGGAGATCACCACCAGTGCATACGCGCCGTGGATGCGCCGCAGTGCGGCGCGCACCGCGGCGGCCAGGTCGCCGGTGTAGTGCTGCTCGACGAGGTGCGGCACAACCTCGGTGTCGGTGTCACTGACGAACTCGTGTCCGGCCGCCACCAGCTCGGCCCGCAGCTCCCGGTAGTTCTCGATGATGCCGTTGTGGATCAGGTGGATGCGACCGGTGCAGTCGCGGTGCGGATGGGCGTTGACCACCGTCGGCCGGCCGTGCGTGGCCCACCGCGTGTGGCCGATACCGGTGTGGCCGCTGGGCATTCCGTCCGCGGCGAACTGCTGGACGAGGTCGGCGACCTTGTTGTTGCTCTTGGCGACGGCGGTGGCGCCACCGTCCTCGTCGAGCACCGCGATGCCCGCGGAGTCGTACCCGCGGTACTCCAGTCGCTCGAGGCTGTCGAGCAGCACCGGGGCGGCCTGGCGGCGCCCGGAGTAGCCGATGATTCCGCACATATCAGGTGTGAACGGCTCCGTCGCGGGGGTGGTTACAGCGGGCGAAGGGTGCGTTGATCAGTGGGTGGGCGTCGGAGTGGGTGTGGTCGGCCCAGGTGTCGGCGACGACGATGGGACGGCCACCACTGTGATGGTCACCGAGACGGTCCCCGGAGTAGCCGTGACGCCGGGTGGCGTGACGATGTTCACCACGAACGTCCTGCTGGACGTGAGTCCGTTGACCGAGATGAAGTCGGTCGGGATCGAGTCGAGGTTGTTGAGCAGGTCCTGCGGACCGTTGAGCACGACCACGAGAGGCGACTGCGCGGTGGCCGCGACCTCGTGCCCCGGCGCCACGGTGCCGACCACTCGCGGCAGCACGGCGCTGGCCCGCGAGGTGAGGCTGGCGGTGACCGCGATGTTGACCAGCACGGTCCCCGGGGGATGGCCGGCGATGGTGACGATGGTGATTCCGAAGCCGCCCAGCTTCTGGTTGGTCGCGTCAAAGAGTACCACCGTCTCGTCTTTCTGGAAGTTGGTCTTCTGGTTTGCGAGATCGGCGGTGACCTTGGCCTGCACCCCGCCGAGCTGGTTCTGCGGTCCGATCACGGTGACCGTGCTGGGATCTGTCGAGCTGCTCGTCTCCACGTAGCCCTGAGGAGGTGGCGTGCTGATGACAACAGTGACCGGAACTGTCGCCGAACCGAGGTGGTCGACCTCCGCGGCGACGGTGGTCGGAGGATTGTCGAGGAGGACGTCGCGGTCGTTGTTGGTGACGGTCACCGGGAGTGACTGTGCACCCGGATGGGTGATCGCCTTGTAGTTGACGCTGACCACGAGGTCGTTGGGGTCGAAGGCGTTGAGGTGCTGCCGCGTGCCGATCACCCGGATGACCATCGGGGCGATAGAGTGGACGAGCACGTACGGCGCCACCTGTCCACTGCTCTGCGGCACGTTGATCGTCACTGACCGGGAGTCGGGCGGGTTGCTTGCGTACACCACGCTGGCCCAGGTCACGGTGGCGAGAACGGTGGCAAAGGCCTTGAGCCGGAGGTTGCGCGTGGCGAACCCGGGGAGCTTCACGGATGCGTCCGGCGCCGGATTGCCCGTAGCACGGCCGGGCGCGGTACCAGACCCTGCCGCGGTGGAGCGTCGACCCCTGTCATCGTCATCAGGGTGCTGCGCAGCGCGTTCTGGTCGAGGCCGCGCGTGATCCGGCCGTCGCGGGCGATGCTGATCAGTCCGGTTTCCTCGCTGACGATGAGCACCACCGCGTCACTCTGCAAGGTGAGCCCCACAGCCGCCCGGTGACGCGTGCCCATGCGGCCCACTCCGGGAATGGTCTCGGCGAGCGGCAACACGCAGCCGGCCGCGATCAGCCGGGCTTGGCGGATGATCACCGCGCCGTCGTGGAGCGATGTGCCCGGCATGAAGATGGTGGCGAGCATCTCCGCGGTCACCTCGCCGTCGATGCGCACACCGGTGGCGGCGATGTTCTCGAGGCCGGTCTCGCGCTCGAACACGATCAACGCGCCTGTCCTGCGCTCGCTCAGGGAGCCGGCCGCGCGGATCACCTCGTCGACGACTCGCTGCGCCGCTTCGCTCGCATGGTGACCGAGCAGCGACCGGACCCTGCCGAGGCGGCCGACCTGGTCCAGCGCACGGCGCAGCTCGGGTTGGAAGAGGATGACCGCCGCGATCACGATCGCCTGGCCGCCGTTTTGGAAGATCACCTGGAGCAGGCGCAGGTTGAGTGCTTCAGCGGCAAGCCCGACGGTGGCGATCACCACAAGGCCGACGAGCAGCTGGGCAGCCTGCGTGCCCCGCACCAGCTTGAGCAGCTGGTAGAGCAGCACGGCGACGATGCTGACGTCGAGGACATCGCGCCACCCGATGTTCTGCAGGAAGATGAGCGTGTCGTGCCAGGCCGAGGCCATCAGCGAACCCCGGCCGGCCGCGAGGCATGCCGGGGAGCCCCGGCGAACACCAGGGCGAGCAGCGCCTGCTGCGCCCAGAGACGGTTCTCAGCCTGGTCGAACACGATCGAGGCGGGGCCGTCCAACACGCTGTCGGTGATCTCCTCCCCGCGGTGAGCGGGCAGGCAGTGCATCACCCGCGCCGTCGGTGGCGCCAGCGAGAGAAGGCGCTCGTTGACCTGGAGGTGGCCGAAGTCCTCGCGGCGGCGCTGCTGCTCGGCCTCCTGTCCCATGCTCGTCCACACGTCGGTGTAGACGATCTCCGCGTCACGCAGAGCGGGCTTGGGATCGTGGCCCACGCTGAAGCCGGTGCCGTTGCCGCGCAGGCCGGCGGCGCGGTCGAGCACCGCCTCTGACGGCTCGTACCCGGGCGGGCACACCACCCGCAGGTCGACGCCGCAGATCGCCGCGGCGTACAGCCACGAGGTGCAGACGTTGTTGCCGTCGCCGATGTAGACAACCCGCGACCCGGCCACCCTGCCGGTGACCTCGCGGACCGTCAGCAGGTCGGCGAGCAGCTGGCAGGGGTGTTCGGCGTCGGTCATGGCGCTGACCACAGGACCCCGGACGGCCCCCGCGATGGCCACCAGGTCGCGCTGGGAGACCAGCCGGGCGATGACGCCGTCGACGTAGCGGTCAAGGATGCGGGCGATGTCCGAGGCGGTCTCGCGCTCGCCGAGCCGGATCTCGTCGCCGAACAAGGCGATGGGATGGCCGCCCAGGCGGTTGATGGCGACTTCGAAGGACACCCGGGTGCGGTTGCTCGGCCTCTGGAAGATCATGGCCAGGTTGGCGCCTTCGAGCGGTCTGCCCAGGTCCTCACCCGCCTTGGCGCGTGCGGCGACCTCGAGCACCTCGGCGATCTCTTCGCGCCCGAGGTCGGCGATGCTGAGGAGGTCGCGGCCTCGCAGGGCTGGGGACATCGGTTCTTGGCCAGTATATGAGCGCACCGAGAATGCGCCGACGTAGCTGCGGATGAGTGCGCAGCTGTCTCAGAACGGTAGGGTTGGACGCCATGAACACCGTCGTCGTCGTCTCGGGTGGGCTCACCGAGACGCTCCAGGCAGCACCCCTGATCGCCGGCCTCGCCGAGGCCGCCGACGACCCGGTGCTGGTGGCGTGCCCACCCACCGCGGCCGACGTCGCCAGGGACCTTGCGGGCGCCGGCGAGGTCGTCCCGGTGGCAGCCCTGTCTGGGGGCGCCAGGTTCCTCCGCCTCGGGCGCCTGTGGTTCGAGCTGCGCCGCCGCCGTCTCGACGTCGCGGTGGTCTGCAGCGACTCCGCGCTGGTGCGGGCGACGGTCTACGCGGCGGCGGTCCCGCGCCGGCTGGGCTGCCGTGGCCGCGTGAGCGGCATCCTCTTCAGTGACCGTGTCCCCTGTGTACCCGGCCAGAATCGCGGCCTCGCATGGCTCGAGCTCTGCCGGCACCTCGCCGGTGGCGGCATCGCGGCGGCAGAGGCGCAGTTCAACCCCGGTTCCGCCGCGACCACTGTGGCGGAGCAATTGCTCCTCAGCAACGGTGTCGAGAACGGCAGCAGGCTGCTCGTCGCCATCGCCCCCGGCAATGGATTCTCCGACACATCGGTGGTGGCCTGGTCGCCGGAGCGCTACGCCCACCTCGCCAATCGGCTCGCGTCGCGGCATGGCGCCGGGGTCATCCTGGTCGGCGACGAGCGCGATCGGGAGGCCGCGGAGGCGATGCGCCTCGACCTGGCATCGCAGACCCTCGATTTCTGCGGCGAGCTCAACCTCGCCACCACCGCCGCGGTGATCGCGCGCTGCGACCTGCTGGTGGCCGCCGACACCCCGCTCCTCCACCTTGCGGCGGCAGTGGGCACGCCGTCCGTCGGCCTCTTCGGCCCGACCAATGGGCGCAGCCGCGCTCCGGCCGGCCGCGAGCACCGCGTGGTGCAGGCCATCCCAGCGGGCAGCGCGTCCGCCTCGCTGGAGCGGATCCGCGTCGACGACGTCCTGGCCGGCATCGAGAGCGCGCTGTAGCGCCACCGCCATGAGCCAGGCGGGCGCCGTGGTCGTGGGCGCGGGGCCGAGTGGCGCCGCCACCGCCCTCGCTCTCAGCCGCGCCGGACATTCGGTGACGGTCCTCGACAGCGCTCGCTTTCCCCGCGACAAGGCATGCGGCGAAGGGCTGATGCCCCCAGGGGTCGCCTGTCTCCGCCGCCTCGGCGTGCTGGACGACGTGGTGGCCGTCGGCGCGCCGCGCATCCATGGGGTGATGTACACGCACGGCGACGGCACACCGGCCGCGTATGCCCCCTTCCCGGTCCCACCCGACGGCGGCGAGCGATGGGGCCTGGGGGTGCGTCGCACGCTCTTCGACGGTGTGCTCGTCGACGCTCTGCGCCGTGCGCCCCGGGTCACGCTCCTCGAGGGTGTGCGTGCCACCGGTGTCCTGCACTGCGCATCAGGCCTGGTCTGCGGCGTGACCACCGAGAAAGGACAGTTTCCCGCCGACGCGGTCGTGGCCGCCGACGGGTTGCACTCGCCGATGCGCGCGGCCGCCGGCTGGACCGCACCGGCCGATGGTGCGGGGCGGTACGGCCTCGCCGGTCACTGGAGACTCGACGTCCGCGAGCTCGACAGGATCACCGTGACCTTTGCCAAGAGAGAAGAGTGGTACCAGTGCCCGGTGGGCCCGGAGTTGCTCCTCGTCTCGACCCTTGCCGGTCGGGCACGCATCGGGGTGACCGCTCGCGACTACGTGGCGGCAGCTCGCGCCGCGCTCCCGGTGCTGCGTGGAGCCGAGCCGGTCGGTCGCGTGCTCGCCGCCGGACAGTTCCGGCAGCGTTCCCACACCGTCGCCGCCTGCGGGATGTTCCTCGTGGGCGACGCGGCAGGCTATGACGACCCCACCACCGGCGAGGGCATCGGCATCGGCCTGCTCCTGGGCGAGCGGCTCGGGCTCCACCTCGCAGCCCTGCTCTCCGGGGACGTCGACGGCACCGCCGCGCAGGCTGGGTACCGGCACGACCACGCAGCCCTCCATCGCAACCGGAGGCGGGTCACCGCACTGGCGCTGCTGATGGCGCGACACCCGTGGCTGAGCCGGCGAGCCGTGGCTCGGGCTGCCGACCGGCCCGGCGCGC
>CATPCA010000039.1 GCA_955652545.1 Candidatus Dormiibacterota bacterium | reverse complement strand
GAGAACATCCTGCTGCGACTCATCCAGGCCGCCGACTTCGACATCTCCCGCGCTGAGCGGGGAATCATCTACATCGACGAGATCGACAAGATCGCACGCAAGTCGGACAACCCGAGCATCACCCGCGACGTCAGCGGTGAGGGCGTGCAGCAGGCGCTCCTGAAGATCCTCGAAGGGACTGTCGCCAACGTACCCCCGCAGGGCGGGCGCAAGCACCCCCACCAGGACTTCATCCAGATCAACACCACCAACATCCTCTTCATCTGCGGCGGCGCCTTCGACGGTCTGGAGAGGATCATCGAGCAGCGCGTTGGCAATCGCACCATCGGTTTCAACAGCAAGCCGCACGGCAACCGGAACAAGGAAACGACGCGCATCCTGCGCGAGCTGCAGGCCCAGGACCTGCTCAAGTACGGCTTGATCCCCGAGTTCATCGGCCGCCTGCCGATCAACGTGTCGCTCGACTACCTCGACGAAGAGGACATCATCCGCATCCTCACCGAGCCGAAGAACGCCTTCGTCAAGCAGTACGAGAAGTTCTTCGCACTCGACGACGTCGAGCTCGTGTTCCACGAAGGCGCGCTCAAGGCGATCGCGCTGAAGGCGCTGGCGCGTGGCACCGGCGCTCGCGGCTTGAAATCGATCATCGAGGACGTGCTCCTCAACAGCATGTTCGAGGTGCCGAGCCGCCCCGACATCAAGCGTTGCGTCATCACCGAGCAGTCGATCACGGACGGCGTCGAGCCTCTCCTGCTCACCGAGGAGCCCGCCAAGCGCGGCGCCGCCGCCGCCGCGGCCGCACCCGCCGCCGAGCAGTCCGCCTAGCCTCCGCCCGTGAGCGTGCGGGCGCGGCTGATCGCGCTCGCGGGCGTCGTCGCCATCCTCCTGGCCACCGGCATCGTCGTGTTGGTCGGCTCGCGCAGCCCCGGCTGCACCGTCGCCGCCCCGCGTCCGTCGCTGCCACCACAGCTGCGATCGCTCGGCGACTTCGACCAGTCGTACGACGCCACCAACGCGCCGGCGATGGAGGACGCGGCCGAGCGCGCCGCGTCCGCGCTGCACTCCGACCTGATCGGCGCAATCCCGCAGCCGCCGGTCTTCGAGGCCGCGGCTCAAGCGGGATCACCGGATGCGGCGGTGGTGCCCTTGCTCAGCCCGCTGTCGTCGGCGCCGGCGGGAGCACGGCTGGCCGGCCTGGTGGTGTTCCTCCGCGACTGCCAGGGCGCCGCATATTTCGCCGGCGTCGAGGACGACGTCACCGCCCAGCCGCCTCTGCAACGGTTCCCTCCGGTCAGCCAAGCGGAGGCGGCGGCGCAGCTCGGAGGCATCACACCCCGGCTCGTCTACACCACCGATCCGCTTCGCCCGCGCTGGGCGACCAGCTCGGCGCAGCCGCGGTCGCTCCCGGCGCGGTGATGCGGCGGGCCGATAATCGGGGCACGCAGGCGCAGACCAGGAGGGAGGGCGCACTGGTGGATACGTGGTGTCGACGAGGTGCCGCCCTCGCCGCGCTTGTGGCCGCCCTGAGCGGGTGCGATTCGACGAGCCCGGAAGCGACGGCCACGCCCACTCCCGGCCCGACGGCGTCGATACGCGATGCCGGAGGAGCCATGGCCGGCTTCCTGGCCGCCGCGGCTCAGCAGGACAACGCCCAGGTGCCGCTGTGGCTGGCAACGACCACTGACACCGCCGACCTGACCGAGGTGCTGACCGTCTACAGCAGCTTCGGCTTGGACACGCACGGCGGCATGTTCTGGGCGGTGCGCGGTCTTGACGTCACCTCCGTCGACGGGAGCGACGCGACCCACGCCAACGTCACCCTGACCGGCGACACCGTCTGGTGCCTCGGCAAGGCATCGAACGACCCCACGGCGACCTGTTCAGCGGTCAACGGCGTTCCGGGGCACCCGCACACGTATGCGGCGGTCTCCGTGGACGGTCGCTGGAGGGTTGACGTCGACATCAATGCGAGCAGCCAGCTGGACCAGAACCCGCAGGCGTCGCCGACGGGGGGAGCGCCGACCGCCAGCCCGACCTGATCGGTCGCGCGCGGCCGCTCGCGGTCGTGGCGGCGGAGCCTCCGTATACTCGCCGGGCACTGATGGAGAAGGCGTTCGACCCGCGCACCGTGGAACCGACCTGGCGTGCGCGCTGGGAGGAGTTGCGAATCGGCGTCGCCGATCGTGCGTCGCCGCGGCCGAAGTACAGCATCGCACTGCCCCCGCCGAACATCACGGGAGTGCTCCACCTCGGCCACGCCATGGGCTTCTCCATCCAGGACACCCTCGCCCGACATCACCGCATGCGCGGGTTCGAGGTGGAGTGGTGCCCCGGCACCGACCACGCCGCCATCGCCACCCAGAACGTCATCGAGCGCCAGCTCGCCGCCGAGGGGACCACCAAGGAGGTACTGGGCCGGGACCTGTTCAAGGCGCGCGTTGACGCGTGGTACGAGGAGTACGGCGGGCGCATCTACGAGCAGATGCGCGCGCTGGGCTTCACCTGCGACTGGAGCCGCTCGCGGTTCACGCTCGATGACGCGTATGTCCGCGCCATCCGCACCGCCTTCAAGAGCCTCTTCGACAGCGGGCTCATCTACCGCGGCCCGCGCATCGTCAACTGGTGCCCGCGATGTCTGTCGGCGATCAGCGACGAGGAGATCGACTGGCAGGAGCACACCGATAGCCTGGTGCACCTCCGTTACCCCATCGACGGCGGCGGCGACATCGTCGTCGCCACGGTTCGCCCGGAGACGATGCTCGGTGACAGCGCCGTCGCGGTGGCGCCCGGTGACCCGCGCTATCGCGACGTGGTGGGTCGCACCGTCACCCTGCCTCTGACCGGCCGCCGGGTGCCGATCATCGAGGACGCGGCGGTGCAGCCCGAGTTCGGCAGCGGCGCGCTCAAGGTCACCCCGGCTCACGACCCCACCGACTACGAGATCGGTGAGCGCCACGGTCTGCCGATGATCTCGGTGATCGCACCCGACGGCACCATGGACGTGCCCGACCTTCCTCGTTTCCACGGCCTCCCCGTGGACAGGGCGCGCGCGGAGGTGCTGGCGGCGCTGCGCGAGGCAGGTGCGGTGGTGAAGGAGGAGGAGTATGTCCACGAGGTGGGCCACTGCGATCGCAGCGGGGACGTGCTCGAACCGCTGATCAGCGCGCAGTGGTGGGTGCGCATGCGCGAGCTCAGCCTGCCGGCGGTCGCGGCCGTCGAGAGCGGCCGGACGGCGTTCCACCCGCGCCGCTACACCGACGTGTACCTGGCCTGGATGGGCAACATCCGCGACTGGTGCATCAGCCGGCAGATCTGGCTGGGCCACGCCATCCCGGTGTCGACCTGCGTGAACGGCCACACCTTCGCCTGGATCGAGCCGCCCGCCAGCTGCCCGACGTGCCACAGCACCGAGCTGCGAGGTGACCCCGACGTGCTCGACACGTGGTTCAGCAGCGCGCTGTGGCCGTTCGCCATCTTCGGCTGGCCGGAGGACACCGAGGACCTGCGCCGCTTCTATCCCACCGACGTCTGCGTGACGGCGCGCGACATCATCTTCCTCTGGGTGGCTCGCATGATCTTCATGGGGCTGCGCTTCACCGGCACCACGCCCTTTACCGACGTGATCATCACCAGCACCGTTCAGGCCGCCGACGGGACGCGGATGAACAAGTCCAAGGGCAACGCGGTCGATCCGCTGACGATGATCGAGGAGCACGGCGCCGACGCCGTGCGCGCCTGGGCAGCTGCGGTGGGCACCGGCGGCCAGGACGTGCGCTTCAACCGCGACCGCATCGAGAGCTTCCAGCGCTTCGCCAACAAGATCTGGAACGCCACGCGCTTCCTGGTGACGCGCCTCGACAACGGCGAGGGAGTGATGTCATCCCCCGCCGACCCGCCCGGCGTCGACGAACTCGAGCCCGGGGACCGCTGGATGCTGTCACAGGTGGCAGAAACCGTCGAGGCCGTCAACGCGTCGCTGGCGACCTACCGCTTCCACGATGCCATGGACCGTCTCTACGACGTCACCTGGCACGGCTTCTGTGACTGGTACGTGGAGATGATCAAGCCACGGCTGCGTGATGACGCATCGCCTGGGTCGCGCGCCGCTGCCGCTCACACCGCCATCACCACCCTCGACGTGCTGCTCCGTCTGCTCCACCCATTCATGCCGTTCATCACCGAGGAGTGCGCGCAGCGTCTCCCCGGCGCGGCGCCGTCGCTGCAGCTTCGGGACTGGCCGCAGGTGGCGCCGGGTTGGCGCGAGGGACTGGCTGCGCGCCGCGGCGTCGACGAGCTGCTCGTGCTGGTGCAGCGGGTGCGCGCCTTGCGCGACGAAAGCGGTGTGCCGGCGGGTGAGCGGCACCGCCTCCAGCTCAGCGGTGGCGACCCCGACATGACCGCCGAAGAGAGGATGCGACTGCTCACCTCCCTCATCCCCGTCGAGGTGGAGGAGGACGGGGACCTCAACGGCGGCGTCAGCGTCGTCGCCGGCGGGCTGGAGGCACGCTATCATCTCGCGTTCGGCGAGCGCGAACGCGAGATGATAGCG
>CATPCA010000038.1 GCA_955652545.1 Candidatus Dormiibacterota bacterium | reverse complement strand
TTGATCTCGTTGGTGATGTGCGGGATGACCTGGACGGTGCCGCCCAGGTAGTCGCCGCGACGCTCCTTGGCGATGACGGATGAGTAGATCTTGCCCGTGGTGACGTTGCTGGCCTTGCTCAGGGCGACGTCGACGAAGCGCTCGTAGTGGCCCAGGTCGAGGTCGGTCTCGGCGCCGTCATCGGTGACGAAAACCTCACCGTGCTGGTAGGGCGACATCGTCCCGGGGTCGACGTTGAGGTAGGGATCGAGCTTCTGCATGCCCACATGCAGCCCGCGCGCCTTGAGGATCGTGCCGATCGAGGCGGCGGTGATTCCCTTGCCCAGGGAGGAAACCACTCCCCCGGTGACGAACACGAACTTGGCCATGGGGAGCCTCCCTAGAGGTTTTCGCCAGTCTACCAGCCACCCGTCTCCAGGGGTGAACTGATGTTCGGTGGAGGTCCCTCAGCCGACGCCCCGCGGCTCGAGGATCACCACCCGCGACTCGTCGGAGCCGCTGATCGCACCGTTGAGGTTGAGCTTGGGGAGCGCCTGGTAGGTGCCCTCGGCCAGGCCCATCTCCTTGGCGAAGTGGTCGACAGGCTCATATTCGCCGCTGCCCGGCGAGGCAGCGGATCGGTAGCGCACCGGCACCACGATCGCCGGCGAGAGAGTGTTGACCAGCTTGGTCGCCGCCGCAGGGGCGAGGGCGTCGCCGCCGCCGACCGGCGCGACCAGCACATCAACGTGGCCGAGGACGTCGATCTCCTCCTCGGTGAGCTGGCGGTCGAGGCGACCCACGCTGACCACCCGGACGTCGTCGATCTCCACGCGCATCAGGGTGCGGCCGTCACCGGTGTCGACGCCGCGAACCGTGACACCTCGTACCTCGAACTCCCCGGCCCCGGCGATCTCCTGGCTGTGGCCCGCGCGGTGGCGGAGCTTCTCCGGGTCAGTGCGGCCCTCGGTGCGGACGATCAGGTCGGGGCCGCTCTTGCCGAGCCCGGGCAGCTGGCTGTCCGGAGGGTCGACGACGACCTGCGTCTCACGACCGCGAAGACGCACGCACGACAGGCCCAGGTAGGTGATCTCCATCTCGCGGCATGGTAGCTGCGCGACGCCCGCCAACGTCCGCCGTCAGTCGCCGGCGACGGTGATCGCGACCGTGCGCGTGGTGCCGGTCGCGCCGGTGACCTGGAGCGTCGCCCGGTCGCCGATGACGAGGCCGAAGTCGCCGGGCTGAAACCCGTTGGCAGAGGTCACTGAACTGCCGTTGACGGCCACGACGATGTCGCCGGGGACGAGCACTCCCGCTGCCGGACCGGTGGCGCTGACGGTTCGGATCAGCGCTCCGGCGGGGACGCCCAGCGCGGCTGCCGCCGACGCGCCGATGAGGACGCTGGTGACGCCGAAGCTGGCGGCCGAGACCGGCGAGCCGCGCTGGGCGCCGGTGACGAGGGTGGCGGCGTCGCGACCGGACGCCGCCAGGACACCGGGCGCGCCGGGCACGGCGGTGACCACGCCGATGACCGCCCCCGTGCCGTCGACCAGCGGCGCCCCCTCCGCATCGGGGGCGGGCGTGGAGTCCACGGCGATCAGGTCGGCGAGGTCGACCTGGCCGTCGCTCGCGTTCACGCCGACGGCGGCAACCACTCCACTGCGCGTGGTCAGGGTGCCGACAGCCGGGTGATACGCGACCACGGCCAGGTCGCCGATGTGCGGGTCCTGGGTGGCGATCTTCAGCGGCGTCATCCCGGTCGCCCCGGCCGCCCGCAGCACGACGATGCCGTTGGGGACGTCGCTGGCGGCGATGACGGCGTTGTAGCCCTTGCCGTCTGCCGTGGCCACCCGCAGCCGCGAGGCTCCCCGCACCGCCTGCGCCGAGGTGACGACGAGTCCATCGGCGCTGACCGCGAACCCCTCGGCGAGACCGGTTGCCTGGCCGGAGGCCAGCTGGGCCGGGGTGACCGGAGTGGTGCTGACGGTCACCAGCGATGGCTGCACGGCGGCGGCGATGTCACTGACCGAGATCGCCCCGCCGCCCGTCTGGGTCTGGGTGACCGCGCGCTGCACGGGGCCGAAATGCGTGTACACGCCCCAGGCGCCAAGCCCTCCACCAATGACCCCGACACAGGCGCTGAGCACCACGGCGGCCAGCAGCCGCGACCCCGACGCCTGCGCGGCGTTCACTGCTGACGCGCAGGCTCGCGCAGCGACAGGTAGCGAACGATGCCGGCGGCGTTGCTGTGCACGCCGTTGAGCACCTCGAACTTCTCCCGCACGCTGGGCGCGAGGTCGTCCGGCGCGCTGGCGAACGCGTCGGCGAGGGCGGCGGCGACGTCGTCGATGCCGGCCTCCTCGCTCTCGCGCATGGTCCGGTCGGCGACCTCCACCCACTGGTTGAGCATCTCCTCGGCCTCGACGAGCGTCTCGAGCGGATGCTCGACCGGCCCGTAATGGGTGAGCACCACCTGGGAGGGGCGCAACTCGGCGAAGCGGCGCAGGCTTCGCGTGGCCTGCTCGAGGTCGAAGTCCGGCGGCGGCGTGGCCGGGCGGAGGATGCCGAACTCGGGCAGCTTGACACCGACCGCGTCCCCGACCAACAGCGTCCCGGTCTGCTCGTCGAGCACGGCGTGGTGGTGCTTGGCGTGACCCGGCGAATCGACCAGCGTCAGGAAATGCCCGTCGCCGAGGTCGACGCGATAGCCATCGGCCGCGGCCACCAGCCGGTCCTGTGCAACCGGCAGCATGCGCCCGTACAGGCCGTCGAGCAGGGGCCCGTACACGCGCGAGGCGCTGTCGATGAGCCGGGTGGGGTCAAGAAGGTGGCGCGCGCCACGCTCGTGGACGACGACGGTGGCGTTGGGGAATGCCGCGGCGATGTCGCCGACGCCGCCGGCATGGTCGAGATGGATGTGCGTCACCACGATCCAGCGAAGGTCCGGTGCGTCCAGCCCTGCGGCGGTCAATGCTTCGCGCACCGCGGCCACACTGGTCTGCGAACCCGTCTCGACGAGCGCGGGCTGCGTGCCCTCGACGAGGAAGCCCGCGGTCATCCGGTCCATGCCACCGAGCAGGGTGTCGATCTGGCTGATGCCGGGGGCGATCACCTCCACGCCAGCAGCCTATACAAACAGGCTCAGGCGGGCGCCGCTACGGGGTCGGGCGCGGCGACGCTGACGCCGACGGCGATGCGCTGGCCGACGGCTTCTGCTGGAGGAGCGCGCTGAGCTGGGCGGCGTCGGCCTTGACGATGTCCTCCTCCTTGCCGAAGGTGGTGAAGTCGTTCTTCTGGAGCGCCGCCTGCGCGGCGGTCTGGTGCGTCAGGAGGTCGTTGAGCAGCGCCAACTCCTGGCTGGTGAAGTTCGCTGTCGACGGCGGCGTGGTCGGGGTGGTCGGCGTCGTCGGCGTGGTCGGCGTCGTCGGACCGGTGGGCAGGCCCGGAATCGGCTGGGTCGTGTTGAGCAGCGTTTGCAGCGCCTGGGTGAACGAAGGGCCCTGGGCGACGGTGTTCTGGGTGCCCACGATGACCTCGTGGAGCTGCGGGAACGCGGTGCCGCCCGCGGCGCCATTGGCGAGAACGTAGAGAGGTCGCACGTAGAGGAACGAGTCGTTGTTGAAGGGCAGCACGATGACGTTGCCGAGGATGACCGATGAGCCGTGCTGGCTGAGCAGGCTGATCTCCGGGCTGATGATCGGATCGGTGTTGATGTTGTTGTCGAACTGCAGTGGACCGAGGACGTTGACCGAGTTGTTGAGCGGCACGGCGATCAGCTTGGGGTGGTTGGTGGTCGTGTAGTCGGACTGCGCGGCCAGCCACGCCGTCATGTTGTTCGCGCTGCCCCCGTTGGTGCTCGCCGGCGAGAACGACTGGAACAATATGAAGCTCGGCTGCGAGTCGCCCGGGAGGGTGACCTCGACGTAGTACGGCGTGGTGTCCTGCTGAGCGCCGTTGAGCTGCTGCTGGGCGATGCGATAGCGGTCGCTGCCGTTGAAGAACACCGCGGCGCTGCTCACGTGGACGTTGGCGTACACGTGCGACTGGGCGGTGAACAGGTCCTCGGGATAGCGCAGGTGCGCACGCA
>CATPCA010000037.1 GCA_955652545.1 Candidatus Dormiibacterota bacterium | reverse complement strand
GCCCGCGCCGCGTCGATGTCGGAGACGCACATCTGCAGCCCCTTGAGCGAGCCCGGGACCATGTCGGTCTTCATCAACGCGATCGAGCACGCCGAGCCAGGCGGGGTGAGCTGTACGACGCGGAAGTCCTCGCCGGCGCGGTGGTCGACGTTCAGGTCGAATCCCGCCCTCTCCATGTAGAAGGACTTGGCGCGGTCGATGTCGGACACGGGCATGACCACGAGTTCGAGTGTCCAGTTCATGATCCCATCCTCATTCGTACGGCTTGGGCATGCCAGCCGACAATGCCCCGGCACTATTGCCGATGCACCAGGTAGAACGTCGGCGTGCCCCAGGACTCATCGGTGGAGCGACGACGGGGCCGGAGGCGGTCACGGACCAGTCCGAATCGGCTCGGCAGGGCCGTTGTTTGGAGCGGCATGCCCAGCCGTCGGCCGTCCGCTACCCGCCGATCCGGTAAGTCGTTACACCTAAAGGGAATGTGGCGGAGGGAGAGGGATTCGAACCCCCGGGCCCTTGGCGGGGCCTGCGGTTTTCAAGACCGCTCCGATCAACCGCTCCGGCATCCCTCCGTGCACGGGTGAGGATATCGCGCCAGCAGCGCTGCGAACGCTGCTCAGGCTGCGCTGGAAACCAGTCGGTCGGCCAGGTCGGGGAGGCGGACGATGTCCGTCTTGGCGATGACCACTGCCCGGCTCTCCGAGGCAGCCTGCAGCACCCGCAGGTCGTGCTCTGGGAGCGCGGTGATCAGCACCAGCGGGATGTGACTGAGCCGCTGCGACTCCCGCACCGCGCGGCACACCGCGCCGCCATCCTGCTGGGGCATGTTGAGGTCCGTGATGACCATGTCGGGAGTGAACTCGGTCAGCAGCATGATCGCCTCAGAGCCGTTGCCGGCGGTCACGACGTGGTGCCCGCGGCGCCCGAGGAGCTGGCTCGCCAGGGCGCGGATGTCGGGATCGTCGTCGGCGAACAGAACAGACGCCATAGGGGCCATCCCCTCCAAAGATGGGCCCCAAGTGTCCCCCACCGCGGGGACGGATCACAAGGGTCAGCTTCTGGCGGTCGCAAGGCCATCGAGCTGGTCGGCGTGCTGCTCGAGGTGGCCGACGAGGAACTCGTCGACAATGCCGCTGAGATCCATCTCCCCGAGTGTGGAATGGATCCCTCGGGCGGCCCAGGCCGGCGGCTCCAGGCTGCTGAGGAAGGCACGCAGACCGGCGATGTCGCCGGCGACCCGATTCCAGAGCAGCCTCCGATCGCGGTCACGATCGCGTTCGATGGCCGAGAGCCGCGCGGGGTCCGACTTGGTGCGCCCGAAGCCAACCGGCTCCCGGCGGCCGTGTTCGACCACCTGCTCGGCCTCCCCCAGCCAATAGGGTACGAACTCGGCGACGTGCGCCCAGACCTGTCCAGCCTCCCAGCGCTCTCCCGTCGGTGGGTCCGGCGCAGTGAGAGCGTCCGGCGCGATCTCAGCGCCCGCGTGCGCCTGGAGGCGACTCTCCACGGCGTCCAGGCGGCGGAGGAATTCCGCTGCGGGGTCGGTCATCGCAGAGGCCGCAGCGGTGCACCGGCGACGATGCGGTTGCTCAGGCTGCCCAGCCTGTCGACGCTGAGGACGACCTCGTCGCCCGGCTTCAGCCAGGGATAGGCGTCGCCGCCATGGACGAGCGCGAGCTCGAGGATGCAACCGGTGCCGCAGGTCCCCGAGCCGATGACGTCCCCGGTGTCAACCCGTGTGCCCCGCGACGCGTAGCTGATCATCTCGCCGAAGCTCCAGTAGATCTCCGCGAGCGAGGCGTGCGAGTACTCGCGCCCGTTGACGCTCGCCGACATGGTGAGGTCGTAGGCGTGGCCGCTGTGAGCATCCTCGAGCTCGTCCGGTGTGACGAGCATGGGACCCAGGCTGGTCGCGAAGTCCTTGCCCTTCACCGGGCCCATGCTCAGCTTCATCTCCCGCCGCTGGATGTCGCGGGCACTCCAGTCGTTGAGGATGCAGAAGCCGGCGATGCTCCGCTCGCCCTGCTGGGGTGTGAGATCGGCTCCGCCGCGCCCGATGATCGCGGCAACCTCCAGCTCGAAATCGAGCTCCTGGCTCCCCGGCGGCACCGCGACATCCGTGCCGTCAGCGATCACAGCGTACGGGTTGCTGAAATAGAAGATGGGCAGCTCGTACCAGTCGGGATCCATGTCCAGGCCACGTCGTTGACGCGCGGTCTTGACGTGCTGCTCGAACGCATAGAAGTCGCGCAGTGTCGGTGGAAGCGGAACCGGAGCGCGGAGCACGACGTCGTCGAGTGGGAAGACATCAGCCGGATCGTGTTTGGCACGATCGCCCGCTGCAGCCAGCGTCTCGCCGTTGTCACCCAACAGGCCGAGCAGCGTCTCGCCGGCGGGCAGCGCGTGCACAGCTGAATCGACGACTAGTCCGGTGCGGTCCTTGCTGTCCGCACCGCGCGCAAACGTCACCCAGCGCATGCTATTGCCTCCTCTGTTCTGCGTTGCCGGCGGCCGACACTACATATACTGGCGGTCTCCGCGGGGAGGTGGCTGAGAGGCTGAAAGCGCCCGCCTGCTAAG
>CATPCA010000036.1 GCA_955652545.1 Candidatus Dormiibacterota bacterium | reverse complement strand
TGGTTGGATTCGAGCATGAACGTGTTGATGACGATGCTCTCACGGGTGCACCTCTGCACCTCGATCAGCGTCTTCTCGAAGGTCTCCGGCATGGGCGGATAGCAGAACACCGGCCGGCCGTTCTCGATGTGCGCGGTGGGCTCGCCGTCGCTGACGATGATGATCTGCCGGTTGGCCGCACCGTCACGGGCGAGCATGCGCCGCGCCAGCATCAGGCCGTGCTGCATGTTGGTGCCGTAGACGTACTCATTGACGCTGAGGTGGGGCAGGTCGGCCGAGCTGATCTCGCGGGCGATGTCGCTGAAGCCGATGATGTGGAGCGAGTCGCGCGGGTACTGGCTGCGGATCAGCGAATCGAGCGCCATGGCCACCTTCTTGGCGGCGTAGAAGTACCCGCGCAGCGGCATGCTGCGGCTCATGTCGAGCATGAGCACTGTTGAGGAGCGCGTCAGCGCATCGCTGCGATGCACCTCGAAGTCACCGGGGTCGAGCCGCGGGACGCGGCTACGCTCCTCCGGGCCCAGGGAAGCCTGGCGCTGGATGGCGTTCATCACGGTGCGCTCGACGTCGAGGTCGAACGGGTCACCAAACTCGTAGTGCTTGCTGTCGTCAGCGCGCTCGCCAAGTTGTCCGCGGCGGGCGATGGTGTGCTCGCCGAAGCGGTCCTTGCGCAGCTCCGCGAAGAGGTCACCGAGCGCCTTCTGGCCGATGCGGCGGATGCCCCGGGCGGTGAGCCGCAGGCCGTCGGCGTCGCGTTGGACGAGGCCGCGAGCCTCGAGCTGGTGGGCCATCTTGGCCAGCTGGTCGAGACTGTTGGCGGCGTCCTCGCCGAGGAGCTCGTGGAGCTGGCGGCGGGTGTCGGGGGGAACCTGGCCGCCGCGGTAGACATCGCGAAGGCTGCGCTCCAGCTCCTCCATCGCCTGCAGCCGGCCCATCAGCTGCATGGCCTCGTCGAGGGGAAGCTGCTCGCCTCCGAAGAACGAATAGCGCGACCCGAGGCCCCCGCGCGGCGACAGCATCTCCAGCCCGGCGCCCAGCTCGGCGAGCTCAGCCTGCAGCTCGGGGTCGCCGAAGACGGAGTCGACGAGGTCGCCGAGCTGGCGGCGCATCTCCGGCGACAGCGAGCGCATCAGCGAGTCCATGCGCGCCATCTGCCTGGTGATCTCGTCGAGGAAGTCGTCGACCTTGGCCGGGGCTGTCGGGAAGAGCCGCCCCCATTTCTCCAGGAAGCCCTCGTAGCTGCGCTGCCGCTGCGCGTCGGGCACGCCCTCGAGCTTCTCGCGCACCAGGCGGTTGAGGTCGCGGGCCATGGCGCGCAGCTCGGCGACGTCTTCGCCGGACATCGCCTGCATCTGCTGGGTCATCTCCTTGAAGTACGTGTCGACGACGCCCTTCTTGATCTCCTCGAGGAGGCGCTGGAACGCCTGTGCGGCGCGCTCATCCATGAACTCGTAGCCCTGCAGCTCGCGGATGGCGCCGCCCGGGTCGGCGGGCAGGTTGGCCAGCTGCTCGCGGCGCTTGGCGGCAACGCGCTCGAGGATGCGCCGCGCGGACTCGTCCTCGACCAGCGCGGTGCGCTCGTCGATGCCCTGACGCTCCATGCGCACCACGTTGTCGAGCTTCTCGGTGATGTCGTCGAAGACGCCGTCGAGGCTGTACTTCTCGAGCTGCTTGCGGCGGCGGCGCTGCAACCGTTCGGTCATCTCCTCGAGTCCCATCAATCGGCGTCCCGACTTGTCGCGCCAGCCCTGGCTGAGCATCCGGCGCAGCGCGGTCTCGAAGTCCCAGCCGTGGAAGACGTCCTCGCTGAGGCGGTCGAAGATCTCGTCGACGTCGGGGCCGAGCGGATCCTGGGTGCCGTCCCAGGCGCTGAACCGGTGGGTGCTCACCCGCCGTACACGGCGGTGCCGTCCATCTCCGTCTTGTTGAGTCGCTTGCCGCGGTGCAGGCCCTCGAGGATGAACTCGAGAACGGCGGCCCGCGAGCTCGCGCTCGACGACTCGCCGAGCTTCTCGGTGGCCGCGTCGACGCCGGGGAGCTCGCTCAGCGCCGCGGCATAGGCGGTGGCGGAGAGGCTGTCGCCCACCTCCACCGTGAAGCCACCGTGGTCGAATCGCTGCAGCAGCTCGGTGAACTCGGCCGCGGTGAAATGACGGCGGAAGACGTTGTTGCAGGCGGCGTGCAGCATCTTGTCGAGAACGCGGCTGTCGTCGCCGTCGTCGAGCGTCTCGAGCTCGACCTTGCCCGCGCTGGATGCGGCGAGCGCGGGCAGGTCGCTGATGCGCGCCACCGCCTCCTTCTCGCCGGTGCGCAGGGCGCGGCGCAGCGCGTTGCTGGCGAGGTTCTCCAGGTTGGCGATGCTCATCCGCACCGAGACGCCACTGCGCTGGTTGACCTGCGGGTGGCGCCGGGCCAGCTGGGTGAACTCGGCGACGATCTCCTTCATGTAGTGGGGCACGTGCACCGGCACGGGGATGTCGTCGAAGGTGGTCGCCTCCTGGTCGACGATGGCGATCTCGTGCTCGACGCTGCGTGGATAGTGGGTGCGGATCTGCGCGCCGAATCGATCCTTGAGCGGGGTGATGATGCGCCCGCGGTTGGTGTAGTCCTCGGGGTTGGCCGTGGCCACGACGAAGACGTCGAGCGGCAGCCGCAGCCGGTAGCCGCGGATCTGGACGTCGCGTTCCTCCATGATGTTGAGCAGGCCCACCTGGATGCGCTCGGCGAGGTCGGGCAGCTCGTTGACGGCGAAGATGCCGCGGTTGGTGCGCGGTATCAGGCCGTAGTGGATGGTCAGCTCATCGCTGAGGTAGCGGCCCTCGGCCACGCGGATGGGGTCGACCTCGCCGATCAGGTCGGCGATCGACGTGTCCGGGGTGGCCAGCTTCTCGCTGTAGCGCATGTCCGGTGTCAGCCAGCTGACCGGCGTCTCGTCGCCACTGGTGGCGACCAGGTCGCGGCAGCGCCGGCAGATGGGGGCGTATGGATCGTCGTTGATCTCGCAGCCGGCGATGGCGGGGATGGCGCCGTCGAGGAGGTCGGTGAGCCCGCGCAACAGCCGCGACTTGGCCTGACCGCGCTCGCCGAGGAGGATCAGGTCCTGGCCGGCGAGGATGGCGTTCTCCAGCTGCGGCACCACCGAGTCGTCGTAGCCGAGGATGCCGTCGAAGAGGCTGTCACCGCCGGCGAGGCGGCGCATCAGGTTGCGGCGCAGCTCGGCGCGCACCGGGAGGACGCGGTACTCGGTGCGGCGCAGCTCGCCGATGGTGGCGGCGCGGTTTTCTGACATCGCTTTCACCTTACACCGCGCCCCGTCCTCGACCGCGCTTGGCTACGCGCCGGCGGCCTGGAGGTGGCGCCGCCGGGCGCCGTCGCGGGCCGCGCCGACGAACCGTCCCGCGAGCCCCGGATCCTGGCCGAAATGAAGGTGGACGAACGACGCAAGCAGTGTCGCTGTGGCCCACCCCTCGGACCCCAGCGGTTCGCCGTCGGCGTCGTGCATCGAGTACGCAGGCTGCAACCCACGTGTGCCGGACAGGAGCCGGCTGTAGTGGAACTCGTGGCCACGCACAGAGGTGCCGGGGTTGCCGAGGATGGTGTCGGAGGCGATCCGCAGGTCGCGGTATCCGGTGTGGCACGAGCCCGCCTCGAGCGCGATGTCGACCGGGACGAGCGACGCCATGTCGTGCACGTTGCCGTCGCTGGTGTGCAGTCTGCGCGCGCAGAGGTGCAGCCCTCCGCTCTCGGCATAGATGGGCACACCGTGGGCGTGGGCGCGGCGCAGCGACTCGATGAACGAGTGATTTGCTGCCAACCGTGGCACGAACATCTCGGACACGCCGCCGCCGAGGTAGATGGCGTCGATCTCGCGGGGCAGGGCGCTGTCCTCGAGCGGCGAGAAGGTGATCACCTGCCCACCCGCCTCCTCGATGAGCTCGAGGTTCTCCGCGTAGTAGAAGCAGAACGCGTCGTCAAAGGCGACACCGACGCGCACCGGCTCGGCGTCCGCGGCCGACACGAGGTGTCCGTTGACGGCAGGCAGCGCCGTGGCGCGGCCCATGAGTCGCTCGATCAGCGCGATGTCGCAGTGTCGCTCGACGGCGCCGGCCAGCTCGTCAAGAGCCGGGTCGACATGCGGGTTCTCGCTCAGCGGCAGGAGCCCGGTGCGCACTTCGGGGATCTGGACGCGGGGCAGCCGAGGCAGCGCGCCGAGCACGGGCAGCTTGGCCCAGTTCCAGATCGCGTCCTCGGCGGCGCGGCGCCGGTAGTCGCTGGGGACGTTGTTGAGGATGACGCCGATGAGGTCGATACCGGGGTCGAGCTGCTTGACCCCCAGCGCCAGGGCTGCCGAGGTCTCGGCGCTGTCGCCGACGTCGATGACCAGCACCACGGGCGCGCCGATCAGCCGGGCCAGCTCGGCGGTGCTGCCCGGGAAGTTGCCGGGCGCCGAGGTGTCGCCCCCGGGAGGCCCGCCGTGGCCGTCGAAGATCCCGGCGGTGCCCTCGACCACCGCGACGTCGGCGTCGCGCACCCCCTGGGCGAAGGAGCGCACCACCCCGGCGCTGCCGAGCATCCACGAGTCGAGGTTGCGGCACGGCCGCCGGCTGGCGTGCGCGAGGTAGGCGCAGTCGACGAAATCGGGCCCGACCTTGAACGTCTGGACAGCCCTGCCCCTGCGCCTCAGCGCGCCGACCAGCCCGAGCGCGACGGTCGTCTTGCCCGCGCCCGCTCCGATACCGGCCACCACCAGGCGGGGGATCGAGGTCCTCTCCGGCATCCGCGGCGTCTCCCTGCACACCCGGACGCTGCGAACGCATGGAGGTGACGTGGATGAAAAGCGCCCCGGCGTGTGTCGCCGGCAGGCCGGTGGGCCGACGCTACCACCGGTGTGCACCGGTGTAAAGGCGAGGTGCGGACGCGCCTCA
>CATPCA010000035.1 GCA_955652545.1 Candidatus Dormiibacterota bacterium | reverse complement strand
TGGGGCCCGGCCAGCGCCGGCTTTGTGCTCGCTGTCGCCGCTTCGCTCGGTCTCCCGGAGCGGCAGGGCGTGTGGATCGGCACCCACGTTGCCTATCGCCACGCGTGGCGGGTCATGCCGTCGACGGTGGCTCGCGGGCGCGCCTCACGCGCCCGCGTCCGCGATGTGCGCGGCGCGGTCCACGTCACCGGCGAGCGCCCCGCCGACCGACCGCCCAGGTGGGTCCCGCGCCGCCTGCACACCTTCCTGGTCGTGCCGGCGACGTCCACGGAGGCGCCCGGGATCCTGCGCCTCCAACCGGGCGGCAACCGCGCCGTGCTCATGCTGGACGGTCCCGCCGTCAGCGTCGCCGGCGACGGATACCTCGAGTGGTGCCACGCCGCGCTCCGTTGGATCGGTTCGCTGGACTGTCCGGCGCAGTTCATCACCCTGATGACCCACCACGACGCGCTGCGCGTGGGGGAGGCGTTCGACCGACGCGCCGCCGCCTGGCCGAGGACACCGCTGTACGAGGTCGAGCGCGGGCTGGCCGGCACGCTCGCCGAGGCCACGCTCGGGCTGCGCCATTACGTGGTCCTGGCACCGCGTTCGGCGGCCGCCGACGGGATGCCGCACCGTTCGACTCCGTGGCGCGCGGGGGATGCGCGTGACACGACGCACGACCAGGCTGATCGCGTCCTCCAGTCCGCTCTGCGGATGGCGCCCGCTTTCGCCATCGAGGTTCGCGCAGCCGACCGCGACGACATCGCCGCTCTCCTCGCGCACACCGCGCTCGGCAGCTCCCGGGCGATGGTGGGAGAGGACGTGCTGCGCATCGGCGACCGCCACCATGTTGTTCTGACGACGACACAGTTGCCCGCGGTCATCGAGGCCGGCGCCGTCGTCGACGCCATGACCCGCGCTCACGCTTTCGGCGCCGCCAGCCTGCATCTCCTGCCGGTCAGCACGAGCGTCGCCCAGAAATACCTCCACCGGCGCTCGTCGATGCTCGACTACGCACGACGCCGCGGGGCGGACCCGATCGAAGCCCAGGTCGCATTGCAGGAGACCACCGACGTCGTGGCTGCCCTGGCGCAACGTGACATCGTGCCGTGTCGCGTTGCGCTCACCGTCTGCGTGGCGCACCGCGAACGCGCCGGGGCCTTCGAGGCGGCCGAGCGACTTGGTGCCACCCTGGCGGCGCATGGCTTCCATACCACGGAGGTGAGCGGGCCAGGTCTCCTGCCGGCACTGGCACTGTCCCCCGGTTGCGCACCGCTCGCACGCAGCCTGGTCTTGACCTCCGATTCCGTGGCGGCAAGGATGCTGCCCTGCCTGGGAACGCCTTTCGCGGACGTGTCGGCACCGCTCGTGGGAATCAACGCGCTCAATGGAACGCCTGCCCATTTCTCCATCTGGAGTCAGCCGAACCACAACCTTGTCATCGTCGGGAGCTCGGGCGCAGGCAAGTCGGTGGCAGCCAAGACGCTGCTGATCCGCCATGTCATGGAAGGCGTCGCCGCGGTGGTCATCGACCCGGACTCAGAGTACGGCTCGGTGATGAAGGCGGTCGGTGGACGATATCTCGACCTTGGCAGTGAGGCGCTCAACTGCCTCGGCGTCGCCTCCGAGGCGTCACCGGACACGTCGGCGGGACTGGTGCTGCCGATCCTCTCGGTCATGGCCGGTGATGACCGTGGCGTACGCGAAGGACGGCCGATTCGCCGCCTCCCGGACGAGGACCAGGGCTGGCTGCATGGAGAGCTCGTCGACTTCTTCGCGGCGCGCCAGCGGGTTGGCGCTCCGCCGGCGCTGATGCGCGATGCCGTCGGTTTCCTCCAGCAAACGTCGCTCCCGCGTGCCCTGACCGACCGGGAGCGCGATCGCTGTCGCGTCATCACGGCGCGGCTGCGCCGCTTCACGCAGGGGCCGCGGGCCGCGGTCTTCGACAGGCCGTCGACGTTCTCGGTCGACGATGGTGCCGTCGCCATCGGGCTCAAGTCGTTCGCCATGAACTACGGCGCGGACCTGACGCCGGCGCTGGCGGTGCTGCTCACCGCAATCCTCGCGGCGCTGGAGAAACGGCGCGGACGGATGATCGTCGTTGTCGACGAGGCACACCGCATCACGTCTGATCCTGACGCGGGCGAAGTCCTTGGTCAGCTGGTGCGCCAGGCTCGCAAGCACGGCGCAGGTGTGTGGATGCTCTCGCAGCGCATCGAGGATTTCGTGCGCACCGACCTCGGCCGGACACTGGCTGCCACGTCCGCGTCGCAGCTCGTCCTCGGCACCGAAGAGGCGGTGCTCGACGATGTACGCGAGGTGTTCAAGCTCCGCGCCGAGGAGCTCGCCGCGATCTGCCCGTCCAGTCCCGGCAGGGGCGTGCTGCTCGCGGGCGCGGAGCGTGCGGTTGTGGACGTCGTGCCAGGGCCGGCGATCCTCGCCCTCGCCGACACGCGTTCGATGCCGCCCCCGCTGACCGCTCGCGTCGCATAGGTCGCCTCGATGTCAGCTCCGGTCGTGGCCACCCGCCTGCTCGCCGCGCGGAACGTCCGCAAACTGCTCGGGTGTGGCTGCCTGGCGGCCGTCGTCGTCATCGCCCTACCGCTGTTCATGGTCTTCTCGCTGATGAGCGGTCTCCTCTCCGGTGTCACCGGCGGAGCGGCCGGCGGCAGCCAGATCGACGAATTCACTGTGGGCGGTGCCGCAATGGTCGTGGGGAGCGGCGAGCCCCTGCAGCCGCGAACATTCGCTGTGAGCCAGGGATTCGGATGCACAGGCGTGGCAGTCGAACCGTCACCGCCGGCTCCATATGCCTGTCCGCCCGATGCGGCTCATCCCACCTATCTACGTTTCCACACGGGCATCGACCTAGCCGCGGCGTCCGGCACTCCTGTGTTCGCCGTTGCCGCAGGCGTCGCCCACGTCGTCCAATCCGCGACCGGCTTCGGCCTGCATGTCCTGCTGACGCCGCCAGTGAGCACCGGCAAGCCGGTCGTCTACCTGTTCGGCCACCTGAGCGGTGTCGCCATCGCCGACGGCGTCGCGGTCGTTGCCGGGCAGCCGCTGGGATCGGTCGGCAGCACGGGCAACAGCACCGGTCCGCACCTCCATTTCGAGGTCGACGTCGGCGGGGTCCCGGTGAACCCGTGTTCGATCTTCCCGGCGGGATACCTCCAGCCCGCCGGCGTTGCGGCCGCCGGGTGCCTGGCCTGGGCCATGTAGCGGGAGGCTGCGCTGACGACGGCTGGTGGGCCGTGCCGGTGGCGAACGGCTGGTGGCCCGTTCTATGGTGCGCACCGTGACGGCAAGCGGCACCTCCACGACGTCGTCCTTCGCCTGGACGCCAACGCCCGAACAGGTGCAGAGCAGCCGGCTCCGGTCGTTCATGACCAAGCTTGGGGTCGACACGCTCGAGGAGCTGAACGACCTCGCTCGACGCGACCCGGAGCATTTCTGGGGCGCGACGATCGACGACATCGGCATCGGCTGGCGCCAGCGACCCAACCGAATGCGCGACATATCGGAGGGCTTGCCCTTCACGCGTTGGTGGAACGGGGGCCGGCTCAACCTTGCCACCAACGCCGTCGATCGCTGGGCGGAGGCCACACCCGGCCGTGAGGCGGTCGCCTGGGAGGGCGACGACGGCGCTGCGCGCAGCTGGACCTATCTCGAGCTCGCTGCGCAGACCGCTCGATGCGCGAATGCCCTGCGTGAGCTCGGGGTGGGTCCCGGCGACGTGGTCGGGCTCTGCCTGCCGATGATCCCCGAGACGGTCGCCACCTTCCTGGCGTGCTCGAAGGTGGGCGCCATCGTCACGCCGCTCTTCAGTGGCTACGGTGCAGGGGCGATCGTTGCGCGGCTGCGGGACTGCGAGGCGAAGGTCCTCGTCGTCGCCGATGGGTTCCCGCGCAGGGGTTCACCGGTGCCGATGAAGCCCGTCGCTGACGAGGTCGCCGAGCAGACGCCGTCGTTGCAACACGTGGTGGTGGTTCGCAGGCTCGGTGATCTCGATGTCGCCATGCAACGCCCGCGCGATGTCTGGTACGACGAGGTAACGGCCGCACAACCGTCGGCTGCAGAGACGCACGACAGCGGCGCCGACGATCCCTTCATGCTCATCTACACCAGCGGAACCACAGGCCGTCCCAAGGGCACCGTCCACGTTCAGGGTGGATTCCCCGTCAAGTCGACGCAGGACATGGCGCACTGCTTCGATGTCGGTTCGGGCGACCGTCTGCTGTGGTTCA
>CATPCA010000034.1 GCA_955652545.1 Candidatus Dormiibacterota bacterium | reverse complement strand
TACTCATCCCAGTGGTCGCGCTCGGCGATGTCCGCAGGGGAGAACTTCCAGTTCTTGTCCGGGTCGTTGATGCGATCGAGCAGACGGTTCCGCTGTTCCTCTTTGGAGACGTTGAGGAACAGCTTGACCACGCCGACGCCGTTGTCGACGAGGTGACGCTCCCAGTCATTGATGTCTCGGAAGCGCCGCTCCCACACATCCTTCCTTCTGGCCCCGACAGGCAGGTGCTCGCGTTCGAGGTTGTCGGGGTGGACGCGGACCACGAGCACGTCCTCGTAATGCGACCGGTTGAAGATGCCGATGGCGCCGCGCGCGGGCAACTCCCTCGTGTACCGCCAGAGGAAGTCGTGATTGAGCTCTTCAGCGGAGGGGACCTTGAGGCTGGTCACGCGCACACCCTGCGGGTTGACTCCGCTCATGACGTGCTTGACGGCACCGTCCTTGCCGGCGGCGTCCAGCCCCTGCAGGATGACCAGCAGGCCGTAGCTGTCCTGGGCTGCGAGGCGGGCCTGGTAGTGGGCCAGCTGCTGGACACCCGCTTGTAGCGAAGCCTCCGCGTCGGCCTTGTGGACAAAATTCGCGGTGTGCCGCGGGTCGAAGCCCCCGGGCAGGATCGCCTTCGTGCCCGGCGGGACGCGAAGCTGGTGCGCCAGCCGGCGCAGAGGGTGCAGGTCGTCCTCCTTCAACGTCATGCGTCGATGGCCTCCCGCCCCGCTTGTCGAGTCGCCCGATCCATGGCAGGCATAGTGCCACCGCCGTCGATGGCAGCGGTGGTTGACGGCGGACCCGACACCTCCATGTCTGAATCCGCTTACGAAGCGAGCAGGCCGCACGCGCCGCACCGTCTGTAACCGCGCGCGTACTCCTAGTTGTTCAGGGACCTCGTGGGTGAGAGGGCCCGCCAGGTGCGCCGGGCTCACGGGGGTACTTCGACATGCGGTCACGCCTTCTCTTGCTGTCAACCATGGCGACGTTCGGGCTGGCGGCGTGCGGCGGCGCTACTGCAGTGTCCGCGCTCTCATCTGCCGCCGCACCGGCGACGACGGCGACACTGATTCCAACCCCGTCGCCCCTGCCTGCCACGGCGATTCCGGTTGCGACACCCGCACCCACGCCGGCGCCGACACGCAGGCCAGTTCCAACAATGGCCCCCAAGCCGAGGCCGACGGCCATGCCGTGCGTCATCCCCCAACACGGCGGTGGTGATCATGACGCCGACAACTTCGGCAAACCGAGCGATGGCGACGGCTGCGACCGCTGATCGACCTGGTTAGCGGTTCGGGCTGTTGCGTGCGACCCGCGCCGGTTGGGTGTCGGCCCGCTCGGCGCGGAGCACCTTCTCCAAAGCCGCACGGACGGTGACCGCCTCAGCCTTGGTCAGCTGCGCCGTGAAGTGGCGAGCGATGGCCGCCAGGTACACCGGCGCAGCCGCACGCAGGCGGCGTCGCCCCGCCTCAGTGACCACCGCGAACGCGGACCGCCGATCGGCCGGATTGTCGTCGCGGCTGACGAGATCATTCGCCACCAGCTCGTCGACGATGCGGCTCACCCGAGTCCGGCTGAGCACGACCCGATCCCCGAGATCGGTCATCCGCAGGCGCCGCTCCGGTGCGGAGTTGAGCTCGAGCAGCACGTCATACCAGGCCAGTGGCAGCCCGGTGGCCGACTGGACCTCGCGATCCAGGACGGGCACCAGCGCGGCGTGAACGCGGAGGACAGCTTCCCAAGCTGCGACGCCCTCCTGGTCCGTGGTCATCCGCGGAGCGTATCAGGAAGTGCGCGTGCGCACACAGCTTGTGCGTGCGCACGCATCTGTGGTAGAGTGAGGAGCTGAAGGTACGGCCCACGAGGCCGAGTAGGCAGGAGTGACCAACCATGGCGACCAGCGCGACCGAGCTGACACGACTCATCGACGGTGTCCGGCTGCCGGCGCCGGGCATCTACGACTTCGACCCCGGACACACGACGGTGGCCTTCGAGGGGCGTCATCTTGTCGTCACGCGCGTGCGAGGACGCTTCGTGGATTTCAGCGGCTCATTGCACGTCGCCGTCCTACCGGATGAGTCTCATGCGGAGCTGGTGATCCGCGCCGGCAGCCTGGACAGCGGACTGAAGGACCGTGACGAACATCTGCGCAGCCCTGACTTCCTCGATGTCGCCCATCACCCGGCGATCACCTTCGCTTCCACGTCGATCGAGCATGTCGAGGATGATCGCTGGCGCGCCATCGGTGACCTGACCATTCGTGGTGTGACACGGCCCGTGGACGCCGCGATCGAATTCGGCGGAGGCGTGCGCGACCCGTGGGGCAACGAGAAGATCGGCTTCTCAGTTCGGACCGAGTTCAACCGCGAAGACTTCGGGCTCACCTGGAACATGGTGCTCGACGGCGGTGGCTTGGTGGCGAGCAAGCGCATCCGGGTTGAGATCGACGTCGAGGCCGTGCGAAGGCCAGTGTGAACTCCTGTTGTGTCCGGGATCGCCAGACGCACAGAATGTGATGCGATGAGCCCGGCGAGCGACCATGGCAGCGCGGCGAGCGCCGCAGCCTTCCGCGCGGCGCGGACGGCGCTTCTGACCTGGCGCGACGACTACGAGACGGCGTATCGCGACTTCCGCTGGCCGGCCCTGACGCAGTTCAACTGGGCGCTGGACTGGTTCGACGCGCTGGCACAGGATCCCGCCACGACGTCGCAGACAGCTCTGTGGATCGCGGACGCCAGCGGAGCGGACACGCGGCTCTCCTTCGCTGACCTCTCGGCGCGATCGAACCAGGTGGCCAATTGGCTGTCGACCACGGGCGTGACTCGCGGGGACCGGCTCATCCTCATGCTCGACAACCAGG
>CATPCA010000033.1 GCA_955652545.1 Candidatus Dormiibacterota bacterium | reverse complement strand
CGCCGCCGCCCCCCCCCCCCCCCGCCCCCCCCGCCGCCTCCCCCGCCCCGCCCCGCCCCCCCCCCCGGCGGGCGCCCGAGGGGGGGACCTGTTCCCCCCTCGCTTTCTAGAGTGGAATGTTCCCGTGCTTACGCGGCGGCAGGGTCACCTGCTTGTTCACGGTCATGTGGAGCGCTTTGATGAGCGCGGCCCGGGTCTGCTTGGGCTCGATGACGTCGTCGATGTACCCGCGCTCCGCCGCGTAATATGGGTTGGCGAACTGCTCGCGGTACTCGTCAATCAACTCGCCAGTCCGCGCCGCGGGATCGTCCGAGGCGGCGATCTCGCGCTTGAATATGACGTTGACTGCCCCCTGCGGACCCATCACCGCGATCTCCGCCGTCGGCCAGGCGACGTTGTAGTCGGCACGGATGTGCTTGCTGCACATGACGTCGTAGGCGCCGCCGTACGCCTTGCGGGTGATCACCGTCAGCTTCGGCACCGTCGCCTCGCAGTACGCGTACAACAACTTGGCCCCATGGCGGATGATCCCGCCGTACTCCTGGTCGGTGCCCGGGAGGAACCCCGGGACGTCGACGAAGGTGACCAGGGGCACGTTGAACGCGTCGCAGAAACGCACGAAGCGCGCGGCCTTGATCGAGGCCTCGATGTCGAGCGCCCCGGCCAGGACGCGCGGCTGGTTGCCGACCACGCCGACGGAGTGTCCGTCCAGCCGGCCGAAGCCACAGATGATGTTCTGCGCGTGGTACGGCATCACCTCGAGGAACGCGCCGTCGTCGACGACGCGCCCGACGACCGCGCGCATGTCATAGGGCTGGTTGGGGTTGTCCGGGATGATCGACTGGAGCTCGGCATCGGCGCGGAGCGGGTCGTCGAGAGTGGCCCGGTATGGTGGCTGGTCGTGGTTGTTGGCGGGCAGGTAGCCGAGCACAGCCCGCATCTGAGCGAACGCCTCATCCTCGGTGTCGGCGTTGAAGTGGGCCACGCCGCTGCGTTGGTTGTGAACGTCCGATCCGCCGAGGTCCTCAAAGGTGACCTGCTCGCCCGTGGTCACCCTGATGACGTCGGGGCCGGTGATGAACATGTACCCCACCTTGCGCACCATGAAGATGAAGTCGGTCATGGCCGGTGAGTACACGGCGCCGCCGGTGCACGGCCCGACGATCAGCGACAGCTGCGGGATGACCCCGCTGGCTTCGACATTGCGGTAGAAGATCTCAGCGTAACCGGCGAGCGAGACCACCCCCTCCTGGATGCGGGCTCCGCCGGAGTCGTTGATGCCCACGCACGGGCAGCCGGTTCGCACCGCCAGGTCCATGATCTTGGTGACCTTCTCGGCGAACACCTCGCCAAGCGACCCGCCGAAGACCGAGGCATCGTGGCTGAAGACGAACACCTGGCGGCCGTCGACGGTTCCCCATCCGGTGACGACGCCGTCGCCGCGGATGCGCCTCTCCTCCATGCCGAAGTTGCTGTTGCGGTGGACGGCGAACACGTCCGTCTCGGTGAAGGAGCCGGGATCGAGGAACCGCTCCACACGTTCGCGAGCGGTCAGCTTGCCCTTGGGATGCTGGGTGCGCTCGGCCGCGCCACCGCGGTGCACGGCGTCGTAGTGCCGCTTGCGCAGGACGTTGATGGCGCGCTCGGTGGCCGAGCCGGGCTCGCCCGCGCTGCCGTTCGAGGAGGTGGCAGCAGGCGATGCGGGGGCCTGCACGTCATCCACCGGCTCCGGCTGCGTGTCCTTGCGACTGGTCTTGGGCATGCGCGCAGGATAGTCGCGAAGCGGCGTGTGCGGCGGAGGCCGTCGTACGATGCCCGGGTGGACGTGCTGCTCAGCGCGCGGCGTGAGATGCGCAGCATCTTCACCCGCTCAGATCCGGAGATCCGCCAGGCGCGGCGGATCACGGCGCTGACACTGGGCCTCGCCAACATCTGCGGGGCCGCGATCACGTTCGCAATCGCCGTGCTGGCGTTCCCGACCAGCGCGGTGACCAACCGTGGCATCGACCTCCTGGCGATCGCCACCGGTGGCTACCTGGCGTTGACGCTGACGTTGGGGACGATCACCGCGCTGCGCATCGCCGCCGAGGCCGAGTCTGTGCTCACGTCCGAGGACGAGGTGCCGCCCGCGAAACTGCAGTCAGTGCTCCGCAACCAGTGGCGGCACACCCGATACACCGCTGCCTACTGGCTCGGCGGGGCCGTCATGGTGGGCCTGCTGCTGGCGTTGGTGGTCGGCGTCCAGCCCTTCCTCGTCTTCCGTGGCGTGCTCACCGTGCTGCTCGGCGGACTGACCACCTGCGCGATCGCATTCCTGCTCCTCGAGCGCGGCATGCGCCCGGTGGTCACCAGACTTCGTGAGGTCCTCCCGGAGGTGACCGCGTGCGCGCCCAGCGTGCGCAGCCGCCTGCTGCTCGCCTGGCTGCTCGGGTCGGGCATCCCGCTGGTGGGGATCGCGCTCGCGCTCCTCCAGGAGCAGGGCACCGATCACACCCGGCTGCTCATCCTGCTCGCGGTGCTCACCGCCGTCGGCATCTTCGCGGGCGCATACACGAGCATCCTGGCCGCCGGGTCGGTTGCCGATCCGCTGCGCACATTGCACCGAACCATGGAGCGGGTCGAGGCGGGTGATCTCTCAGCGACGGTGCCGATCGCCGACAGCGGCGAGATCGGCGATCTCCAACTTCGTTTCAACCGGATGACCGCGGGCCTGCGCGAGCGCGAGAACCTGCGTGAGCTGTTCGGGCGCCACGTCGGAACCGACGTTGCCCGGTGCGCACTGGACAACACCGACCTTGGCGGTGAGGTTCGCGAGGTGTCGGTGCTCTTCATCGACATCAAGGGATCGACTGCCCTCGCCGAACGGCTGTCTCCTGATCGCGTCGTTGCGATGCTCAACGACCTCTTCACCGCCGTGGTCGCGGCCGTCGAGGCAGAGGGCGGCTGGATCAACAAGTTCGAAGGCGATGCCGCCCTGTGCATCTTCGGTGCACCGCTTCCCCAACCTGACCACGCTGGTCACGCGCTGGCCGCCGCGCTCCGGCTCGGTGGTGAGCTCGAACAGTTGGGCCGGCGCCATCCCGGCCTCGACGCCGGTATCGGGGTGGCCAGCGGCAACGTCGTGGCCGGGAACATCGGCAGTGCGCGCCGGTACGAGTACACAGTCATCGCT
>CATPCA010000032.1 GCA_955652545.1 Candidatus Dormiibacterota bacterium | reverse complement strand
CGTGCTCATCGAGGGCGTCCCGGGAACGGCCAAGACGCTGATGGCGCGGTGTGCGGCGGCGGCCATCGACGCCCGGTTCACCAGGCTGCAGTTCACCCCCGACCTGCTTCCCTCGGACATCATCGGGACCAGCGTGTGGCGAGCAGACAGCGCCCAGTTCGAGTTCCGGGCGGGCCCGATCTTCACCGACACGCTGCTCGCCGACGAGGTCAATCGCGCCCCGGCCAAGACCCAGGCCGCGTTGCTCGAGGCCATGGAGGAGCGCCAGGTCACGTCCGACGGGACCACCCGCCCGCTCGGTGATCGCTTCATGGTGGTGGCCACCCAGAACCCGGTGGAGTACGAGGGCACCTACCCGCTGCCCGAGGCACAGCTCGACCGCTTCTTCTTCAAGATCGCCGTCGACACCCCGGACCAGCAGACCGAGGCGGCCATGCTCCGGCGGATCGACGCGGGCTTCGATCCCCACGACCTCGTCGCCGCCGGCATCACCCCCGTCATCGACGCAGCGGCGCTGGCCGCGGCCCGCGAGGAGGTTCTCGCCGTCCGCGTCACGGACGAGGTGGTGGCCTACATCACCGCGATCGTCGCGGCCACCCGAAGCTCTCCCGACGTCAGCCTCGGCGCCAGCCCGCGTGGGGCGATCGCACTGCTGCGTGGCGGCAAGGCGATGGCGGCCATCCAGGGCCGTGACTTCGTCATCCCCGAGGACATCAAGGACATCTGCCTGCCCGCGCTGCGCCATCGCCTGGTTCGGCGACCGGAGGCCGAGCTTCAAGGGGTCGACGAGGTGGGCGCGGTGCAGCGGGCGCTCTCCCGGGTTCCCGTGCCGCGATGACCCGTCTCGCCCTGGCGCTGCTCCTGGCGACGCTGCTGGTGGTCGCGCTCGGCGCCGCGGCGGGGGCGCTGCTCGTCCTCGGAATCCTCCTCTTCCTCGTCGTCGCGGTCCTTGTCCTCGTCGACTCGCGGCGGGCGCCCGCCGCCGACCGCGTCGAGGTACATCGCGAATGTGACCGGCTCTTCTCCGTCGGCGCCAAGAACAAGGTGACCCTGGCAGTACGCGCACCCCGGGACGCGTCGCTGGTGCTGCGCGACGACGCGCCCACAAGGATGCTCGCGTCAACGCAGCTGCACACCGTCACAGGCGCGGGGTCGGCGTCGTACACGCTCACCCCACGCGCCCGCGGCGACGGCGAGTTCGGCATGGTCCACGTTCGCTCGCGCGGACCGTGGGGGCTGGGCACGCGCGATTTCAGCGCGGCGGAGCCGCAGACCGTGCGGGTGGACGCCGACATCTCCGCGGTTCGCGTCTACGAAGCACTTGCCCGTCGGGGCCAGCTCCAGGAGCTGGGCGTGCGCACGCAACGACGCCGCGGTGACGGCACCGAGTTCGAGCGCGTGCGTGAGGCGGTGCCGGATGACCCCCTGCGCTTCATCAACTGGCGAGCGACGGCGCGCACCGGGCGTTTGATGGCCACCGAGCTGTCCCCGGAGCGCGACCAACCGGTGATCGCCTGCATCGACCACGGCCGGCTCATGGGCGTCGGAGCGGGACCGCTGACCAAGCTCGACCACGCCATCAACGCGGCGCTGCTGCTCCTCCACGTGGCGCTCCGCACCGGCGACCGCGCCGGCCTGGTTGCATTCGCCGACGGGGTCACCACCACCGTCGAGCCCCGGCGCGGCTCCGCGCAGCTCCGCCGTCTGCTCGACGCCGTCGGTCCGCTGCAACCCGGGGAGATCGAGTCGGCCTACACAGCCGCGCTCACCGAGGTGCGCACCCGTCAGCGCCGGCGCGCGCTGATCGCCATCTTCACCGACATCGTCGACCGCGACCAGGCGGCCGCGCTGATCCAGCAATGCGCGCTGCTGCGCCGGCGGCATCTCCCGCTGGTCATCACCGTGCGCGACCCGGCGGTCGAGGACATCGCGCGACAGCGTCCCGGGGACGCCGCCGGCGTCTACGCCCGCGCCATCGCCACGGGCATCGCGGCGGACCGCGCTGACGCGCTCCGGCTGCTGCGCGCCGGCCGCGTCGACGTCATCGACGCCGACGCGCGCACCCTGTCGCCCCGCCTGGTGAATCGCTACCTGGAGCTGAAGCGCCGCGCCGCCCTCTGAGGACGGTCAGGCCGCACGTATCACGAACGTGCCGGCGATCTTGTCGTGCCAGCCCTGCTTCTGGTGGTCGAACCCCGCCCAGATCAGCCCGATGGCGAACGGGATCACGGAGACGACGTACCCGGCGAAACGGGCGGCCGCCCGGGCGATGCTGATGGTCTGCCCGTCGTCGGCGTTGCCCACGCGCAGGCCGAGCGCCCTCTGCCCGAGAGAGGCCCCCAGCCGTGACCAGGTGAGGACCCAGTAGACGCCGAGCACGCCGGTGGTGATGGCCAGCCCGCTGCCGTTGACCTCGTAGGTGCAGATCGATACCCCGGACCCCGACATGCAGGTCGAGGTCACCCCGGAGATCCTGGTCAGCGCCGCCAGGATCGACAGCGGGACGTAGTCGATCAGGTAGGCGACGAACCGGATCCAGAAGCCTGCGTAGACAAGCCCCGGCGCGGGACCGGGCCGGTACGACAAGATGCCGCCGCCCGGGGAGCCGGGGCCGCCAGCGTAGGGATACTGCGGCGCGTCGGGCCGCTGGGGCGCTTGCGGCGGCCCGTATGGCGGCGGCGCCGGGGGAGGGGAAGGCGTCGTCGCCATCGTGCCCTGCCTCAGGGAGCGTCCGCGCCCGGCGGACCTGCCGGCGGTGTCTGGCTGGGCGGCGTGGGCTGCACCCCCCGACCGATGGGCGGCGGTCCGGTGTAGGTGCCGGTGTACGGTGGGGCAAGCGTCGGGCCGGTGCCTGGGTGTCCGGGAGCACCGGAGGCGAAGGCCGCCCTGATCCTGACATCGAACTGCAGGTAGTAGACGGCGACGCCGGCAAGGACGAGGCTGACGAATCCCAAGCCGGGGTGGAGCAGACCGACCAGCCCGAACGCCACCGCCAGCCACTCGTAGACGAGGACCCCGACGCGCGCACCCCGCGACAAGCTGCCGAGCAGGATGCCGCCCCAGATGAGCAGGCCGTGGACGGCCAGGACCAGTACACCGATGACCACCACGATGGTGCCCGCGCCGGCGCCGGTGAGTCCGTACGCCATTGCCACAGCGCCGCCGCCGAAGACGAGGAGGAGGCCGCTGAGCATGCCCAGGCCGCCCTGGACGAACGCGATCACCCGGGTGGCGCTGACCCCGGGCGGGAGGGGCGCCCTGTACTGCACTGTGCCGGTCTCCTTGTCCTGCCGGGTGCTGCCGCACCCCGGCGGCAGTGTATGAGAGAGGCCGGCGGCGAGGTCAGGCGGGGCCGGTCGCCCCGGGCGTGCCCACTGATGAGGAGGCCGCACCCTCGAACGCGCGGCGGGTATCAGGCGCGAAGAGCAGGCCGACGATGGCAGCGCAGAAGAGCACGTTGAGGACGGTCGAGACCGAGAGGTCGAAGGCACGGAAGAGGAGCAGCACCGCCAGGAAGACCTGTGCGCCGGCGAGGACATTGCGGACCCACGGTGCCAGCCTGCCGAGCTCGATGCCGAGGTAGGCGAGCACGGCCCCGACCGCCAAGTACACGAAGCCGAGCATGACCGCGCCGTTCCCACTCAGCGCGTCGCCGTGGACGGGTATCGCGTTGTTGCCGCCGAAAACAATTGCCGCGAAGATCACGAATGCCCCACCCAGGATCACGAAGGCGGCCTGGGTCCACACCAGCGAACGGCACATGCGGACGGTCATCGGCAGGCTGCGCCCGGCGAAGCTGAATTGCACGCCCCGATCCTAGCGTCGTGCCAGCGCGGCGAACGGGCCGAAACCGAGTTGTTAGACGCTCGGAACCTTGGCCGCGTCCGATTCGGTGGCCGGCAGCGCCTCGATGGCGGCGATCACCGCGCGGGTGAGCTGCGTCGGCGTGCTCGCGCCGGCGGTGACCCCGACCCGGTCCATGCCCGCGAACCACTCCGGACGCACGTCTGCCGCGGTGTCGACGAGGAACGCCGGTTTGCCGGCCCGCTCCTCGACGACCTGGACGAGGCGGAGGCTGTTGCTGCTGCGGCTGCTGCCGACCACGACCACGCAGTCCACGTCGGTGGCCGCGAGGACGGCCGCCTCCTGGCGCTCCTGGGTGGCGAGGCAGATCTCGTTGTGGACCGAGATGTCCGGGAACCGCTCCACCAACCTGTCGATGATCGCCTTGGTGTCCCACATCGAGAGCGTCGTCTGGCAGGTGACGGCGAGCCGGGTTGCGGCGGGGAAGTCGAGGTCGTCCACCTCCTCGATGCGCTCGACGAGGGTCGTGTGGTCGGGGGCCACGCCGAGCGCGCCTGCCGGCTCGGGGTGGCCGCGCTTGCCGATGTAGACGACGTGATACCCCTCGCCGGTGAGCCGCCGGACCAGGTCATGGGTGCGGGTGACGTCACTGCAGGTGGCGTCGACGACGTTGAGGCCGCGACGCTGCGCCTCGGCCACCACCTGTGGCGAGATGCCGTGCGCCGTGAAGACGACCGTGCCCGACTCGATCTGATCGAGGCCCTTCATACGGTCGGGGGCATCGACCAGCGCAACCCCGTGCTCCTCGAGCTCTCGGGTGACGTGCTCGTTGTGCACGAGGTACCCGAGCATGGTCACCTGTTCGCCGGGAGCGCGCTCGTTGCCGACCCGCTTGGCGATCCGGATCGCCTCGACCACGCCATGGCAGTAGCCACGCGGAGTGATGCGTACGACCTCCATCTCACAGTCCAGTCTACGCCGCGTCAGCTGAGGCGCCGCCCGCCGCCACGTCGAGGTACGCGGCGCGCGGGTGCCGCCGCGGCCGCCCGGCCAGGAGCAGCCATCCGTACAGGACGGCGCCATTCCCCGCCCCGACGAGCAGCTTGGCGACCGCGGGCAGGCCCGACGGCGACACGTACGCCTCGACCAGCCCGGAGACGATCAGCAGGGAGGCAGCCCCGGCGGCGAGGCCGAGCGAGCTGAGCGCCGCCCTGCTGAAAGCCTCACTGCGGCTGAGCAGCCCTGGCCGGAGGATGGCGTCGCCGACGTACAGCCCGGTGGCGCCCGCGATCACGATGATGCTCAGCTCGAGCACACCGTGCGGCACGATGAGCGACCAGAAGGCGAGGTCGTAGCCACCCTGGTGCACCGCAGCGGCGATGGTGCCGAGCATCCACCCGTTGGCAGCGAGGATGAACGCCGTGGGCAGACCGGCCAGCGCGCCACCGAGGAAGCAGACGGCGGCGACCTTGATGTTGTTGGTGATGATGACGGTGCCGAGCAGCGGCGCATTCGGCAGGCTGTTGACCTGGCCGCGGGCGAGTTGGTCGAAACCCGAGGCGGGGATGAGCGAGTCGCGCAGGTCGGGTCGCAGGTCAACCGCCAGCCACCCGGCGATCGCCCCGCCAACCAGCAGGGCGAGGCTCAGCAGGACGTAGGTTCGTCGCGCTCTGAAGGTGCGCGGGATGCCGAGCAGGAAACCGCGCACGAGGTCGTGCGCATGCACAGGGGACGACCGGAACAGCATCGGGTGGGCGCGTGCGCAGAGGTTGTTGAGAAAGACCGTGATGTCCTGGTCGGGGAAGTCGCGGCGCGCGATGGCCAGGTCGCTGGCGGCGTCGCGGTACAGCGCGCCGAAGCGCTCGAGCTGGGACGCCGGGACGTCGCGGAGCCGCCCCCGGCGGCTGTGCCGCAGCATGGTCTCGAGCTCCTGCCAGCGCTCCCGCCGGGCGGCGATGAAGGCCTCGACGGTCATCGCGATCCCCGGGCGCGGAGCTGGAGGTAGAGGCGCTCCAGGAAGAGCTCCGGGGGCCACTGCCTCTCCGGGGCGCTCGCCGGCACCTGCATGCGGTCGAGCAGCCGGGCGCTCATGTCGCCGGCCAGCCGCGCCCGCAGCGGGGGCGCCAGCCCCGGGCGGCTCAGGAAGGTGTGGACCGCAGCCAGCTCACGGTCACCGAGACGGTCGACACCGTCGATGACCGGGCCGGCGTCGGGGGTGCGCACCAAAAGCGGCGGCGGCGCCACCGCCGCGGCGAAGGATTGGGTGGGACGCACCCGGACCACCACGGTGCCGGCGAGGAAGTCGCCGATGCGGCGCGAATGCCGGCTGCAGAACATCACCACGACGCCGGCACCAAGGAGCACGTCAACCAGGCGGGCGATGTTGCGGATGAACAGCTGACCGGGGGTGGCCGCCGCGCCGGAGATATCGAGCACTTGGAGGTGACCCGCCGACTTGCCCGGGGTGCGGCCGCCGGTCACCATCTCACAGACCGCAAAGTAGCCGACGTACACGAGCAGCGCGACGCCGCCGATGGCGAGGGCAGCGACCGCTGCGTTGGCGGAGCTGCCGGCGCCGATGGCGCCGGCCAGGCCGACGCTGACCGCAAGGATGACCACTGCCACGATCAGTGTGTCGAGGATCTGAGCGATGGTGCGGCTGCCCAGGCCGGCGACGTCATAGCCGATGCCGACGTTGTCCGACGTGCTGACCCTGAGCGTGTCGTGATGGCCGCCAGTCACGCTCGCATCGTTGCACAGCCATGAGCCCGGCGCGGCCACGGCCGCTCGCCACCGCGGCTACCATGCCGCTGTCCCATCGCGCGTCGACAGGAGGCAGGCATGGCGGAGGTGAAGGCGGAGCTCGTCGGCAACCTCTGGAAGATCGTCACCGAGGTGGGCCAGCAGGTCGAGGAGGACGACACGCTGATGATCCTCGAGTCGATGAAGATGGAGATCCCGATTACCTCGCCGATCACCGGGACCGTCAAGGAGATCCTCGTTGCCGAGGGGGACGTCGTCCAAGAGGGGCAGACGGTCGCGGTTGTCGAGTAGGTCGCGCGACCTCGGCGAGGGCTGAGGAGGGGCGCTCCGGCGCCCCTCCTTGCTCCTCCTCTGCCCTACGGCAGACTGAGTCCAGTGGTGGTGAAGACGTCCTCGTCGAATCCGGGGACGCTGCCGTTGGTGACGCGACAGAGGCCAAGTGGATGAGCGGTGCTGTAGCACTGGAAGAACTCACCGTTGCGTGTGTCCGACCAGATCGGGTACGCGGTCGTGCCGCTCACGGCCAGGCCGCTGTAGTCACCGAGGAACTGGCTGT